>JBEVLH010000224.1:0-4250 GCA_040509255.1 Hyphomicrobium sp.
TCTACGCCATGCTCGCCGACCGTTGCCGCTACGCGCTCCATCTCGGCCTGACGGAAGCCGGCATGGGCTCGAAAGGCATCGTCGCATCGTCGGCCGCGCTCGGCATTCTTCTGCAGCAGGGCATCGGCGACACGATCCGCTATTCGTTGACACCCGAACCTGGCGGCGACCGCACGCAGGAAGTCCGCGCAGCGCAAGAACTGTTGCAGACGATGGGCCTTCGATCCTTCGTGCCCGTCGTCGCCGCCTGCCCGGGCTGCGGCCGGACGACCTCCACTGTTTTCCAGGAACTCGCGCGCGACATCCAGGACATGATCCGCGATCGCATGCCCGACTGGAAAACGCAGTATCCCGGCGTCGAAGCACTGAACTTCGCCGTCATGGGCTGCATCGTAAACGGCCCGGGCGAGAGCAAGCACGCCGACGTCGGCATTTCGCTGCCGGGTACGGGGGAATCTCCCGCCGCTCCGGTCTTCATCGACGGCAAGAAGGCCATGACCTTGCGCGGCCCCAACATCGCCGGTGACTTCAAGGCCCTCGTCGAGGACTATATCGCCCGTCGCTTCGGTGCTGGCGCGGTCGCGGGCGGCGAGGCCGCTGAATAGCGTTTGCCGTTACGCCCGAGGTTCGCATTTCTTAAGGAAATATCCAAACATTGCCGCCCGGTTCGGCGTTTGCGACGTTCCTGCTCTCGCGTTGCGCCCGGACCTTGATGTATCGAAGCGGCGAACCCGCTGCCGTTGGACCCCCGCCACCCGGCACGCGTTTCCCGATGAATGCGCGATCATCCGCCACCAAGGATTTGTCAGGCAATGAGCGAAGGAACGAACACGCGCGAGCGCCACATCGTCATCGGCGCGGGTCCCGTCGGCTTGGCGATGGCGGCCGCCCTGAAGCATCGCAACATTCCTTTCGACCTGATCGATGCTGCATCGGGCGTCGGCGGCAACTGGCTGCATGGCGTTTATCGCACCGCGCACATCGTCTCGTCAAAAAAGGCGACGGAATATTCCGACTACCCGATGCCCGACGATTACCCTGATTTTCCCTCCGCCGACCAGATGCTCCGTTATCTGACGGATTTCGCCAACGATCGCGGGCTCTTCCAATTCGCTGAGTTCAACAAGAAGGTCACCTCAGCGGCGCCCGACGGCGGCGGGCGCTGGACTGTGAAATTCGCGGACGGCGATGAGCGAACCTACAAAGGCGTCGTCGTCTGCAACGGCCATCATTGGGACAAGCGCTACCCGACCTTCAATGGCAACTTCAGCGGAGAAATTCTGCACTCCAAGGATTACATCGGACCCAGCCAGGTCGAAGGCAAGCGCGTGCTCGTCATCGGCGGCGGCAACTCGGGCGTCGACATGGCGGTTGACGCCGGACGTTTCGGCAAGTCTTGCGATATCAGTTTGCAGTCGGGCTATTGGTATTTGCCGAAAACATTTCTCGGCCGTCCGCTTACTGATATTCCGATTTGGAAATTGCCGATATTCCTTCAGCGTCCGATTTTGAAATCGATGATCAAGCTCAGCATCGGCGATTACCGCCGCTATGGCTTGCAGCATCCGAACCACAAGATTTTTGAACGTCATCCCGCATTCGGCACCGATCTGCTCAACGCCATCCGGCTCGGTCGCGTGAAGCCGCGACCCGGGATCGAGCGTGTCGACGGTGAAACCGTGACGTTCGTCGACGGCACCACCGGCACTTACGACATGATCGTCGCCGCGACGGGCTTCAACACATCGTTCCCGTTTCTTCCCGAAGGCCTCGTCGAGGTGAAGAACAATGTCGTGCAGGTTTATGGCGGCGCGTTTCCGCCGGGCGCGCGCGGACTTTATCTCGTCGGCTGGGCGCAAGCCCGAAACGGCTTCGGCCGTTTGATGACGCCGCTCGCCGATCTCTACGCGCGCATGATTCAATTCCAAGACGAGCTTGCACTTCCGCTCGGCACGTTGATGGAGAGTTCATTCACGCAGAGTTTGCCGACGACCCATTTGGTCGATCCGGAGAAATCTCGCCGCGAGATTAGGCTCGCGCACTGGATATTACCGCTTCTTAAGCTGCGCGATCGCCGGCTGGCGCGCAAAAAGAAATTCAATTCGGACAATAGCGGGATGGAAGCGCGGGTTTGATTGCGCTCGATCAATTCCAGATTAGGAACTGGAAGGTAAAAGGGCATTTCGGAAATACGCGGCGGCAGCTGATCTTTACTGCATAGCTGCGTCGCAGTTCGCGTCTCGGATTCGTCCAATTGGAACCTCAAATCGGGGCTGGACGTTAAGGGCGCATGTAGGGGCTTGGGGCCCAATCAGACGGGGTGTTAAAAAATGAAATCGCAATTCGCTAAGTCGCTGGCGCTGAGCGCCGCTGTGCTCGCGCTGACTGCAAGCACCGGTGCTTGGGCAGCCGATCTCGGCCCATATCAGCCGTATACGCCGCCGCAGCCCGAAGTCGAGTACCGGGCGCCAGCCGCGATCTGGGAAGGCGCATACGTCGGTATCAACGGCGGCTACGGTTGGTCGAACTCGACATTCACCGAGCCCGAAGGCGGCTTTGGCGGTGGCCAGATCGGCTACAACTGGCAGCGCGATCGCATCGTGTTCGGCATCGAAGGCGACTTTCAGGCCGGCGACATCAGCGGTAACGCATATAATTTTGCCGACGACGCATTCGCTCACAGCAACGTCAATTGGTTCTCGACCGTCCGTGGCCGTCTCGGCATCGCGAATGGTCCGCTACTTGTGTACGGCACCGCCGGTCTCGCAATTGCCGACTTCGATACCGCAGTCGATTTCGGTGGCCCGCGCTTCCGCGACTCCGACACCAAGACCGGTTATGCAGCCGGCGGCGGTGTCGAATGGGCATTCGCGCCGAACTGGAGCATGAAGGCCGAATATCTCTATCTCGGCTTCGGCGACGACCGGTTGTCGAGCGGTTATCGCATCAACAACGACTTCCAGACTGTTCGCGTCGGCCTGAACTACAAGTTCTAAGGCCTCGCCCGCGCTCAGCTGTCGCGACGGCCCATCAGTCGCGCAGCTTCGGCGAGGGGTTCAGCTTTTTTCCCGAATACGTTGAGGGCTGCGATAGCCGTCGCGATCGAATGATCGAGGCGGTTACGCGCCTCTTTGATTCCAAGCATGCCGATCAGCGTCGCTTTGCCCGCGGCCGCATCCTTGCCCGTCGCCTTACCCGTATCGGCGCTCGATCCTTCGGCGTCGAGCAGATCGTCGCTGATCTGAAATGCCGTGCCGAGATGTGAACCGTAGGTCTTGAGCGCCGCGCGCTCCTCCGGCTTTGCGCCGCCGACGATAGCGCCCATCTCGCAAGCCGCCGTGATGAGCGCGCCCGTCTTCATCGCTTGCAAGCGCACGATGCTGTCGATCGTCGGTTTGGGCTGCGCTTCGAGCTTGCCGGCTTGGAGATCGAGCTGCTGCCCTCCGACCATGCCGACCGAACCCGACGCCACTGCCAGCACATGAACGAGGTCCGCCCTGACCCGCGCGTCGCCGTTGCTCTCCGGCGCACCGATCAGCTCGAACGCGAACGCCTGCAGTGCGTCGCCGACCAGAATGGCCGTCCACTCGTCGTAGGCTTTCCACACCGTCGGCCGCCCGCGCCGCAGTTCGTCGTTGTCCATTGACGGCAGGTCGTCGTGCACCAGCGAATAGCAATGGATGCACTCGATGGCAGCGGCGGCGGGCAACGCGGCCTCTTCACCCGCGCCGAACAGCGCCGCGCTGTGGAAAACGAGGAAAGGCCGAAATCGCTTTCCGCCACCCAAAACCGCATGCCTTAGAGCTTCCGCCAGCCGGGGAGGCGTCCCCGTGCTCTCTTGTTTGGCGAGCGCGGCCGTCAAATAGGCCTCCACGACTGTTGCCGAGTTGCCAAGCTGGACAAGAAACGATGACACTGCCTTATGCTCCCCCCGAAAGGTCAGACCGTCGCTGAAACATGGCCACGGTTTGGCGTTATCGCCGACCCGGTATCACAACGTCACTGATTGAAGCAAAGCATGGATCGGCCGGACGACACATCGGGGTTATCTGCCGCGCCACCTGAGGCCTCGAAGGTGGAGAACGCGGGCCCAAACCTGCATGCCGCTCCTGACTTTGGGAGTGGCGCGGCGGTTCTTTCGCCGCCCCGCCCGCTGCCCGCTCGCGCCTTCTTTGATCAACCCCCCGCACCAGCCGATCTCCCGCCACCCCCGGAACCACAGCCCGAACTTTTTGCGCCAGCGTCGCCAC
>JBEVLH010000225.1:0-2586 GCA_040509255.1 Hyphomicrobium sp.
ATACCCGCGCGATGCGGGCGCGTTCGGCCGGATCTTCGAGCTTATTTGCTTCTGCCGTGACATTGATCGGGAGCTTGCGCTCGGCGAGAAGAAAGTGCGCCGGGTCTTCGAACGCGGGGATACCGCTATCGCGGGGGAGCCCGAGCTGCGTGCAGACGCCGCTCATCAATCGTTCTGCGTCTTCGACGAGAGCGGGCCGCGCGACGTTCTCGCCGACGATCAGATCTTGGTTTTCCCAGAGCGGTTGACCGTCTCCGCGCCAATAGAGTGCGAACGCCCAGCGCGGAAGCTGCTCGCCGGGATACCACTTGCCCTGACCGTAGTGGAGCATGGCGCCGGGCGCGAAACGGCGCTGCAGGCGGCGGACGAGATCATCGGCGTAGCGGCGTTTGGTGGGACCGACGGCCGCGGTATTCCATTCCGCCGCTTCCATATCGTCGGTTGCCACGAAGGTCGGCTCGCCGCCCATGCTCAGGCGGACGTCGCCCTTCACGAGGCGCTCGTCGACAGCCTTGCCGGTCGCGACAATCGCGTTCCAGGTGTCGTCGTCGTAGGGCTTCGTCACGCGCGGGGTTTCGCGAATGCGGGTGACAGCCATCTTGAAGTCGAATCCGACCTCAGCCTTGGTATGGCCACCGCTGATCGGGGCCGCGCTGACGGGATTGGGAGCGGCTGCGAGAGGGATGTGGCCTTCGCCCGCCAACAGGCCGGAGGTGGCGTCGAGACCGATCCATCCTGCGCCTGGAACGTAGACTTCGGCCCAGGCGTGAAGATCGGTAAAGTCGGTATCTGCGCCCGCCGGGCCGTCGAGCGACTTCACATCGGGCTTCAGCTGGATCAGGTAGCCCGACACGAAACGAGCTGCGAGGCCGACGTTGCGCATGATTTGCGTCAGCAGCCAGGCGCTGTCGCGGCATGAGCCGCAGGCTTTGGTAAGTGTTTCTTCCGGCGTCTGAACGCCGGGCTCCATGCGGATCAAATATCCGACGTCGTCCCGGACCATGCGATTGAGGTCGCAGATGAAGTCGATCGTCGTCTGGCCCTTGCTGGTGATCTTGTCGAGATAGCTCTTGAGATTCGGGCCGACCGGATCGGCTGCGAGATAGGGCGCCAATTCCTGCTTCAGCAGGTCGTCGTACGCGAACGGCCAATCCTTCGCGCTTTCCTCGATGAAGAAATCAAACGGGTTGATGACCGCCATGTCGGCGACGAGGTCAACCGTGACGGAGAATTCCGTCGTCTCTTCGGGGATGATGACGCGGCCTAGGAAGTTTCCAAAAGGATCCTGCTGCCAATTGAGAAAATGGGACTTTGGCGTGATGGTGAGCGAATAACTCAGGATGGGTGTGCGGCAATGGGGGGCCGGGCGCAGGCGGACAACTTGCGGCCCCATACTGACACGTCGATCGTAGCGGTAGCTCGTTTGGTGGGTCAGTGCGACGTGGAGAACCATGAATGCGGCATTATCCCTGTTTGATCTCGAATTGGCGCAATCGCGCCCGTGGAGCGCGGCAACGAAACAGACTCCCTTGCGTTACCGGGCGAAAACTTGTGGTACAAGCGACGCACAGCCTAAATTCTACGCAGTTCAACATTCTGCTGGACCTTTGAGCAGGATGCTGAAGAATTGATTGCACTCTGCGATTTATAAGGGCGTCTGTGTGTCTTATTCGCAAGAACGAATGAACGGAAGCTGTGACATCGCCGACAATGGCTTGGCTGTCCATCCCTGCTCAGCCGCAATGCCGAGAGCGGCTGTCGTGTGGAGTTGTTGGTATCGAGAATGAAGAATTTTGCCTGCTCGAACTGTGGAAACACGGTGTATTTCGAGAACATACAGTGCGTGAAATGCGGCAGCACACTGGGCTTCGATAGCGCCGACCGGTCAATCGTGGCCATTGTCGCCGATGGGACGAGCGACGTCACTTCCGAGGCGCCGATTTTCCGCAAACTCAACTCTGGTCCTGACGATGTTCTGCTGCGCTATTGTGCAAACGTCGAATTCGGCGTGTGCAATTGGCTCACCCCCGAAAGCGAGAGCAACGTCTTCTGCAAGGCCTGTGACCTCAACCGCCTGATCCCTAATCTTTCCGAAAGCGGCAGCCTGTTGGCGTGGCGCGCGCTCGAGCATGCGAAGAAGCGATTGGTCTATTCGCTTCTGCGGTTGGGTCTTGCATTCGACGGCTCGACCTCGAGCAAGGGTCCGCTGACTTTCGATTTCGTGCGGAACGCGCTGACGGGGCATCTCGACGGCGTTGTAACGATCGACGTCAGCGAGGCGGACGCTGTCGAGCGCGAACGGCAGCGCCAGCAGTTCGACGAGCCGTATCGGTCTCTGCTCGGCCATCTTCGCCATGAAAGCGGACACTACTACTGGATGGTCTTGGTCGAGGACTCCGAGCGCCTCGAAGAATTCCGCGAGATCTTCGGCGATGAGCGCGAGGACTACGATCAGGCGCTCGTACGCCATCACGCCAACGGCCCGGCGCCGGATTGGCAGCAGCGTCATGTGTCTGCCTACGCCAGCGCGCATCCGTGGGAAGACTGGGCCGAGACGTGGGCGCACTACCTGCACATGGTTGATGC
>JBEVLH010000226.1:0-2966 GCA_040509255.1 Hyphomicrobium sp.
ACCACCATCACAATACGCGGAACGCCCGCGACCTTCGCCGGCACGGCATTCATCAGCACGGAACTCGGATACGACGCCAACCCGCCGGGAACATAGAGGCCGACGGACTCAACCGCCGTCCACCGATGTCCGAGTTCGACGCCTGCCGCGTCCGTATAGCGATCATCCGACGGCAACTGACGCTTGTGATGATCGGCAATCCGGTCGCGTGCGAACGTCAGCGCTTCAAGGGTCTCTTGGGAGCATGCCGCGTAGGCTGCATCGACCTCGGCTGCGCTGACCGCGATCCCCGTCCGCTTGAGATCGAGACGGTCGAATTTCTGCGTGAGGTCCTGCAGCGCCGCATCGCCCCGCGCCCGAACATCATCGATGATCGCGCGAACGGCGTTGTCGACGTCGACCGACACTTCGCGTTTCAGGCCCAGAAGCTCTGCGAACCGCGCTTCGAAATCTTTATCGTTGCTTTTGAGCCGCACGGGCATCGGCCATTATCCTTGGGACGCAATGGAAGCGGAATTAGCTGGCATCCTCGGGATGCTCGGGCGGGCGCTTGGCAGCCCACGCCGCTCCCAAGTCTTTCAATTCGACCTCAATGCATTCGACGCCCAGCCGAATGACCGCGCCACCCGAAAATGTCAACGTGACATCGCCTTCGGGCGCATCATCGCCGGCTGTCGGCTCGAAGGTCACGGCGAGCAGCGCCAGCGCCGCCCTTTTATCCTTGAAATCGAATCCTTGCGTCTTTGCGCTGTTGACCCGCTCGAAGCGCACGCCGGCGCGGCGGCGCTCATAGTCCGGATCCACACCGCTTTTCGACGCCTGCTCATGACGTGCCGCGTTCGCCCAGTCGAAGCGGTTGGCGATGACGACGAAGCGCTTTTCCCGCGGCAGGTACGCCATGTCGCCGACCCGCAGCACCGCATCCTGAAGGTGAGCTGAGATCACCCCGAGATCGAGCGTATCGAAGGCGATGAGCTTTAAGTCCGGCATTGGGATCGCGTGTCTCCGGGGCGGCAGGCCAGAAAGTGCCGAGTGTTACTAACAGCCACGCAAAGCTGCAACGTCTCTATGGCCGGAGCCGAAACGTCAGCCGCTGGCCACACGTTCGATCTCTGCGCCACACGCGCTGAGTTTCCGCTCCAATTGCTCGAAGCCGCGATCCAGATGGTAAACACGGTTGATCACCGTCTCGCCTTCGCCCGCGAGCCCCGCGATGACCAGCGATACGGATGCCCTGAGGTCGGTCGCCATCACCGGAGCGCCTTTGAGCGTCTTGACGCCCTTGATCGTCGCGGTGTCGCCGTGAAGCTGGATATCCGCACCCAGTCGCGCCAGCTCCTGCACGTGCATAAAGCGGTTTTCGAAAATCGTCTCCCGAATGACGCTCGTCCCCGATGCCCGCGTCAGCAGCGCCATCAACTGCGCCTGCAGATCGGTGGGGAATCCGGGGAACGGCTGCGTCTCCACCGACACCGGGGCGATGCCGCCGCCGTTGCGGGCAATGCGAACGCCTGTTTCCGTCTCTTGGACCGACGTGCCCGTCTCGGCCAGTACGTCGAGCGCCGTTTTCAGATCGTGCAGCCGCGCACCCTCGAGTGTCACGTCGCCGCCCGTGGCCGCCACCGCCATCGCGAACGTCCCGGTTTCGATCCGATCCGGCAGAACGGTATGGACCGCGCCCTCGAGCCGATCCCGGCCCTGGATGCGCAGCACCGGCGTCCCGATGCCTTCGACGGTCGCGCCCATTTTGCTGAGGCACGTAGCGACATCGCCGATTTCCGGTTCGCACGCCGCGTTTTCGATCACCGTTTCGCCTTTGGCCAAGGCTGCCGCCAGCAGGACATTATGCGTAGCGCCCACCGAGACCTTGGGAAACACGATGTGGGCGCCGCGCAACCCCTTGGGCGCTTTGGCGACGACGTAACCGCTGTCGATATCGATGTCGGCGCCCAGCGCCTTGAGGCCCATGAGGTGCAGATCGACAGGCCGCGTTCCGATCGCGCATCCGCCGGGAAGAGACACGCGCGCCTGTCCCATGCGGGCAATCAGCGGACCGAGCACCCAGAAGCTCGCGCGCATCCGCGAAACCATTTCGTAGGGCGCCGTCGTATCGACGATGTCGCGCGCGGTCAGATGGATCGTATCACCCAAATGACCCGACGGGCCGTGGCGCTTTCCATCAACCGCCAGGTCGACGCCGTGGTTTCGCAGAATGCGAACCAGCAGATTGACGTCAGCGAGATTGGGGACGTTCTTGAGCGTCAGGCGGTCTTCCGTCAGAAGGCTCGCGATCAACAACGGCAAGGCGGCATTCTTGGCGCCGGAAATCGGAATCGAACCCCGAAGTGGCTGGCCGCCGACAATTCTGATCCGGTCCATGAATTCCAATCGTCTCCATGTGGAAAACCACCCGAATCGGCCGACGGCACCGGGAAGCCGTGATTATCCGTTGAGTGTCATCGTCGGCAAGCTGCTTTTCGAGCGCAACCGAGCCTAAGCATCATCTTTGTCGGTCGGCCCGTCGTCACCGGCCGCACCTTTGTGACCGCGCGCCGCAGCCTTCCGGCGTTTTAGATTGGCCCTCAGTTCCGCGGCGAGGCGATCTTGCCGCGTCAACCGCGAAGCCGACGGCTTTGATCCCGAATTTGCCGGCGGTTTTTGTGGCCAGTCCCGTGTCATCACCTCGTCGCGCGGCCCGCCAAGCGTCGTAAGACGTGCATAATCATGCTCCCCGGTCATCGGCCGACAGCTTGGCTTTCCGGCTTGCTCGCCGTCAAGCCTTATGGCAGTGTCCGCCCGCCCGAAGCAGGAGCGTTTCCGCGTCGCCTGTTGCCGCGTCGGTTTCCCTGCCGTGAATCTTCGAGGCGATACGTTTTCAGCTGCCGTAGCTCAGTGGTAGAGCACTCCCTTGGTAAGGGAGAGGTCGAGAGTTCAATCCCCTCCGGCAGCACCATCGCGCATCCCCG
>JBEVLH010000227.1:0-2880 GCA_040509255.1 Hyphomicrobium sp.
CGGCGGGCTGCGATGTCATTGTTGTCGACACCGCACACGGCCATTCCATCAAGGTGATCGAAGCGGTCGCGCGCATCAAGCGTCAGTCAAACAGCGTCCAGGTCATAGCCGGGAACGTTGCCACTGCCGATGCAACCAAGGCCCTAATCGACGCCGGCGCCGACGCGGTCAAGGTCGGAATTGGGCCTGGCTCGATCTGCACGACGCGCATCGTCGCTGGCGTCGGCGTGCCCCAGCTCACCGCCGTGATGGAATGCGCCAAGGAAGCCGCTCGCTACGGTGTGCCGGTGATCGCCGACGGCGGCATTCGCTTCTCCGGCGATATCGCCAAGGCTGTCGCTGCGGGTGCGTCCTGCGTGATGATCGGCTCGCTTCTCGCCGGCACCGACGAAGCACCCGGAGAAACCTACCTCTATCAAGGCCGCACCTATAAGTCCTATCGCGGCATGGGCTCCGTCGGCGCCATGGCGCGCGGCTCGGCCGACCGGTACTTCCAAGCCGAGGTCCGCGATACGCTAAAGCTTGTTCCGGAAGGCATCGAAGGCCAAGTCCCCTACAAAGGTCCGATGGAAGCCGTCATTCATCAGCTTGTCGGCGGCCTGCGTGCAGGCATGGGCTATCTCGGGGCCAAAACCATTCCGGAGCTTCAAAAACGCGCCAAGTTCGTTCGCGTATCTCCGGCCGGCATCCAGGAGAGCCACGCCCACGGCGTGATGATCACGCGCGAAAGTCCGAACTATCCGGGTGTCGGCCGTTAGTCTATTGAGAGGTGAAGAAAAGCTCCAACCTCGCGAGGCTCGGCCGTGACGTACACTGATTTTTTATTGCCGGTTTTTGTTGAGGTCTTTCTGATCTTCGCCCTGTTAATCTTCATGGCGAAGGCGCGCGCGGATAGCATATCGAGGCATGAGGCGACTCTCGACGACATCGCGCTCGACGGCGGCAAGTACGGCCCCAAAGCCCGTCAGTGCGGTAACTGCTTTAGCAATCAGTTCGAATTGCCCACGCTCTTCTTCGTGCTGATTGCGTTCATCCTGATCACCCGCGTCGGAAATCTGCTTCTGCTGGTTCTCGCCTGGATTTTCGTTCTCTCGCGCGTCGGTCACGCCTATATCCACACGACGAGCAACGATGTCATTTGGCGGATGCGCGTGTATTCGGTCGGCGCCGTCGTCCTGTTCATCATGTGGCTCATCTTCGCCCTCCGAATTTTGCTAGCCTTCTGAGATGTTTTGCCAATGAAAGCCGGTGCCCGCATCGCCGCGGCGGTCGAGGTATTGGATGCGATCATCAATCGCTATCAACCCGTCGCCATCGCACTGACCGACTGGGGTAAGGCCCACCGCTTTGCCGGGTCGGGCGACCGCAACGCCATCGGCGGGCTCGTCTACGACGCCATGCGCCGTCGCGCGTCGATCGCGTGGGCGATGGGCGAAGACACACCGCGCACCCTTGCCCTCGGCGCGGCGTCGACCGCGCTGGGGCTTACCCCGGACGCCATTGTCGCCGCTTGCGACGGCGTCGACCATTCACCGTCGCCGCTATCCGAAGCCGAGCAGGCCGGCCTGACCCGTGCCCTCGATGACGCGCCGCCGCACGTCCAGGCGGACATTCCAGAATGGCTATGGCCGTCGTTTGCGAGTCAGTTCGGGGCTGACGCCGTCGCCGAAGGCCAGGCAATGGCGCGGCGCGCCCCAGCCGACCTCCGCGTGAACACTCTCAAATCGACCCAGGAAAAGGTTCTGAAAGCGCTCGCCAGCTTCGGCGCCGAACCATGCACGATCTCGCCCATCGGCGTCCGCGTGCCGCCCCCGGTCGGTGCGCAGCGCACCCCCAACCTCCAGGCCGAAGCGGCCTTCCAGGCCGGGTGGTTCGAGATCCAGGACGAGGGCTCGCAGATCGCGGCACTCGCATCGGGCGCTGGCCCGCGCAAGCAGGTGCTTGATCTCTGCGCTGGCGCAGGTGGTAAAACTCTCGCGCTTGCCGCGCTGATGCAGAACACCGGCCAAATCTACGCCTACGACGCCGACCGCCACCAGTTGAAGCCGATCTTCGAACGCATCAAGCGCGCGGGCGTCCGCAATGTTCAGGTTCTGCGCGCCGGCGATGAGACGGCGGTCGACGCCCTCGGACCTCGATTTGACGTCGTCCTCGCGGACGCGCCTTGCACCGGAACCGGAACCTGGCGGCGTCGGCCCGACGCCAAATGGCGTTTGAAGCCCGACGCGCTCAAGGCGCGCCTGGCTGAACAGCAGTCCGTGCTGAAACGAGCAGGCAGCCTCGTGAAGCCCGGCGGCCTTCTGCTTTATGTGACATGCTCGATTCTCCCCGAAGAGAACACCGCGCAGACCGCTCGCTTTCTCGAAGAACACGCCGATTTCCGCGCCATCCCCACCGCGGAAATATGGGGGGCTGCGTTCCCAAGCGAAGCACCGCCGTCCGCCGATGGCCGATCAGATTCGCTTCTGTTGACGCCCCATCGGCATGGCACCGACGGCTTCTTCATCGCGGCATTAGGCCGGAAGGCATAGTCGGATTTTCTGTGGATTGAGTTCGTCGATGCTTCACCATCGACGCAGTTCACAAAGCCGCATCTTCGTCAGCATACACACGCTTTGCCGGAAGTTTTCCGCGCTCTCGCGTTACGCTCCGACATAAAATGTGAGCGGAGCGGCCGATGCAAATGCCCATATTTCGACGTTGACATCACGCGTTGTAAAATTATTTGATCAACCGTTTGCCGCCGGCTCGCGGCGAATCGAGGGACTGGTGCTGATGGTCGCGTCTGCGGTAGCGCTGAGCCCACGCTCGTGCGGCCAATTGAGGTCAATGAATGAGCGATAGGCCCCACTCCTTCCTATCTCCGAAATGCGAAGTCCA
>JBEVLH010000228.1:0-9913 GCA_040509255.1 Hyphomicrobium sp.
ACGGCAAGGACGTTTCGCTCGACGAAGCCGTCGCCGCCGCTGCCCGCCTCATCAATGAAAGCCGCTTGCCGATTTTCGGCGGTCTCGGCACCGACGTCGATGGCGTTCGCGCTGCGATTGCGCTCGCTGAAAAGGGCGGCGGCATTGTCGATCATGCCTTGAGCGAAAGCCAGTACCGCAATTTCCGCGTTCTTCAATCGAGCGGCTGGGTCCTGACCACGCTGACCGAAGCGCGCAATCGCGCCGATCTCTTTATCGTCGCCGGCAGCGATGTTCACAAGCTTCACCCGCGCTTCTTCGAACGCATCGTCTGCAACGAAGCTTCGATGTTTTCCGACAATCCGCCGAAGCGAACTGTCGTGTTTCTCGGCGAAGGCCTCGATCAGTCCGCCGTGAAAGGTAAGCGCATCGGTGAAGTGCTGACTCTTCCGGCCAAGGCCGACGGCATTGCCGAAATCCTTGATGCCATGCGCGCGATGAACAAGGGCGGAACGATTTCGGGCGATACGATTGCAGGCCTCCCCCGCACCGCAGTTGAAGACCTGCTGGCACGCTGCAAAGCAGCAAGCTACGGCGTGATCATTTGGGCGCCCCCGAGCTTCACCTTCCCGAACGCCGACCTCACGGTCCAGGCGATTTCCGAGTTCGTGAAGGAAATCAATCTGACATCGCGCTTTGCGGGTTTGTCTCTCGGCGGCAGTGAAGGTTCGACGTCGGCCGGCGCGGTCTGCAGCTGGCAATCGGGCTTTCCCCTTCGCGTCTCATTTGCTAGCGGCAAGCCGGACTATGATCCTGAGCGATACGCAGCGAACAAGCTTTTGGCCGCCAAGGAAAGCGACCTGCTTCTTTGGCTTTCCTCGTTCTCGCCGGATCTTGCCGTACCGGAGACAGACGTTCCGTTGATTTTCCTCGGCGGCCCCGGCATCAAACCGCCGCGCACGCCGAAGGTCTACATCCCCGTCGGAACGCCGGGCCTCGATCACGCCGGCACCATGGTGCGGGTCGATAACGTCGTCTCGCTGCCGCTCAAAAAGTTGCGCCACTCGGCGCTGCCCAGCGCTGCCGACGTGCTCGAAAAAATTGAAGCTGCCCTCTAGGCCAAATCCGAGATTGAGAATGCTCATCAAGCTTACAGGCGGCAAAGTCTACGATCCTGCGAACGGGGTCGACGGCGAAGTTCGCGACATCTTTATAGAGGACGGCCGCATCGTTTCGCCGGAACCCAACGCCAAGGTCGCGCACGAGTATGCGGTCCATGGCAAGGTCATCATGGCAGGCGGCATTGACCCGCATTCGCACATCGGCGGCGGCAAGATGACGATCGCCCGCATGATGCTGCCCGAAGATCACATGCACGATACCGTCGCGCGCACCGACCTGACGCGCGCCGGCGTCGGCCATGCCGTCCCTTCGACGATGCTGACGGGATATCGCTACGCCGAGATGGGATACACCGCTGCGTTCGAACCAGCGATGCTACCCGCAAATGCGCGTCAGGCCCACATGGAGATGGCCGACACGTCGATCATCGACAAGGGCGCCTTCGTCATGCTGGGCTCGGATGACTTCTTTCTGCGCCAGCTCGCCGGCAAGAAAGACTTCTCCGCCATCAAGGATTACATCGCCTGGACCATGCACGCGGCGCAGGCGATCGCCGTGAAAGTTGTCAATCCGGGCGGCATCAGCGCCTTCAAGTTCAATCAGCGCAAGCTCGATCTCAATGAAAAGCACGTCTATTACGGCGTCACTCCACGCGACATCATCGTAACGCTCGCGCGCGGCTTGAAGGAGTTGGGCGTCGTCCATCCGCTTCACATTCATGGCTGCAATTTAGGTGTGCCTGGCGGCTACGAGTCGACGCTCGACACGATCAAGGGCTCGGAAGGCCTGCCTATCCATCTCACTCATATTCAGTTCCACAGCTACGGAACGGAAGGCGACCTCAAGTTTTCGTCGGCGGCTGCCCCGGTGGCCGAAGCGGTGAATGCCAACAAGAATGTCTCTTGCGACGTCGGCCAAGTGATGTTCGGTCAGACCTGCACTGCCTCGGGCGACTCCATGCGCCAGTTCGTGACGTCGCGTTCGGCGAACCCGAAGAAGTGGGTCGTGATGGATATCGAATGCGACGCAGGTTGCGGCGTCGTTCCGTTCAAATATCGCGACAAGAGCTTCGTCAACGCGCTGCAGTGGGCCATCGGGCTCGAGTTGTTCTTGCTCGTCAACGATCCGTGGCGTCTGTTCCTGACGACCGACCATCCGAACGGTGGTCCGTTCACCTGGTATCCGCATCTGATCCGGTTGCTGATGGATAAGAACTTCCGCAACGACATGATGCAGAAGATCAACCCAGATGCCCTGAAGTATTCGACGCTGGCGTCTCTCGACCGCGAATATACGCTCTACGAAATCGCCATCATGACGCGCGCCGGTCCGGCCCGCAGCCTCGGTCTTGAGGATCGCGGCCACCTCGCTCCCGGCGCGTGGGCCGACATCACGGTGTACGATGACAACCCGGATCGCGAAGCGATGTTTACGACACCCGAGTTGCTCTTCAAGAATGGCGAGCTGATCGTGCGCAACGGCAAGATCATCAAGGTCGTCAACGGCGCCACGCACGTCGCCCGTCCGTCATACGATCGAAGCATCGAAAAATCGCTGAAACCCTATTTCGACGATTACCACACCGTACGCATGGACAACTTCCGCCTCTCCGATGAAGAGATCATCAACGGCGGTCGCGGCTCGCTGATCATCCAACCGACCAGGGACCGCGCAGCATGAGCAAGATCGTCAACGGTATTTCGATCGACGATACGTTTGCCGAAGCCTTTGGCATGAGCGGCACGGGCATCATTATCACCGCCGACTCCCTGAAGTGGGCGCTGATCGCGGCGACGGTTGCCACTGGCTTCGGAACATCCGTCATCGGCGCCGGCGCCGAGTGCGGTATCGACAAGGAATTGACGCCAGACGAAACCCCGGATGGGCGGCCCGGCGTGCGCATCCTTATCTTTGGATTTTCGCCGGACGCGCTGCTCCCACAGGTCCGCAATCGTATCGGCCAATGCGTGCTGACCAGCCCCGGTTCTGCCTGCTACGCCGGTCTCAAGGCGGAAAAGACAATGCCACTCGGAAAAGGCACGCGCCTATTCGGGGACGGCTACCAAACCGCCAAGAAGCTTGGCGACAGCCGCTACTGGCGCGTACCCGTCATGGACGGCGAGTTCATTATCGAGGAAGAGACGGGCATCACGACCGAGGCCGTCGGCGGCGGCAACATGCTGATCCTTGGCCGCGATCGTAAAGGACTTCTGGAAACGGCGGAAGATGCCGTCGCGGCGATCGCCAAGGTCGACGATGTCATCACGCCCTTCCCCGGCGGCATCGTTCGCTCCGGTTCCAAGGTCGGCGCTAAATACGCGGGGATGCACGCCTCGTCCAACGATGCCTTCTGTCCAACACTTCGCGGCACGATCAAGCACAGCGAATTATCGCCCGACACACTCGCCGTGCTCGAAATCGTCATCGACGGCCTGACATCGAAGGCAGTCTCCAACGCTATGCACGCCGGCCTCAAGGCGGTGACCGACGTCGGCGCCAAACGCGGAGTCACCCGCATCACGGCTGGCAACTACGGCGGCAAGCTTGGACCGCATCATTATCACCTGAAGGATCTGATCTGATGAGCGGCCTGACGCTGCGCTTCAAAGCGCCCGCAACCGAGCGGATCACCCTTGCGGGCATCACACCTTCGAAGCTTTCCTCGTTATCTTCCCACGAAATCGGCAAGCTCAATGTCGGCATCGAGAAGGGTGGCATCCATCTCGGCGACGCCTTTGATATCGCGGGGGAAGCGGGAGAAACCCTCACCATCGAGGGAGCTGCTTCCACTGTCGACTTCGTCGGTGCCGGCCTCGACAACGGAACGATCCGCGTTGTCGGCGACATCGGATCGTTCGCAGCCCGTTCGATGACCGGCGGCAAGCTAGAAATCCGCGGCAATGTTGGCGATTTTCTCGCCTCCGGCTCGACAGGCGGCGTGATCCACGTCACTGGCAACGTGGGGAACAATCTAGCCGGTGTAGCGACGGGCGAGCGTTTTGGCATGCTCGGCGGCACCGTGGTCGTCGAAGGCGACATCGGCGCTCGGGCCGGCGATAAAATGCGTCGGGGCACCGTTGTCGTTAAAGGGAAGACCGGTCCGGGAGCCGGTACTCGCATGATCGGGGGCACCATCTGGGCCGAAGGCGGATTTGGCCCGGAGCCGGGCCTGATGATGCGCCGGGGCACGCTGATTGGACCGAGCGTCGAGACATTACTTCCGACGTTTGTCGATTGCGGCAAACACGATCTCGTGATCCTGCGCGTCATCGCCCGCTATTTAAAGGAAGCGCTCGGCAGTCTCGCGCCTAAGCCTATGCCTTTGTTTGTGCAGAAGATCGGCGGCGATACGGCGACGATCGGACGGGGCGAAATCTTGCTCCCCGCAACGTAAACCGCTAACCCCCGCGCGCTTTTTTCCGAAGCCGAGCGTGAAACAAATCCCCGGAACGCAACGTCGCAGTAAAGTGACGTCTTATGATGCGCTGTCCGGGACCACCAAAATGATCGCGATTATCTTATCTGCCTGCCTCGCCAACGATCCTAACGTTTGCCGAGATTATAAAATCCCGATCGACGCGGACATCGATGCCATGACGTGTATGGTGCAGGCGCCACCTCACTTCGCGAAATGGGCGGAACAGCATCCCGGTTGGAGCGTCAAACGCTGGCACTGCGGGTCCGCCAGCGAGGACAAGATTTAAGGGTGCCGTGACTGGCCTGTTTACGGCCGCGAGGCTGCCAGCGCGTACGCGTTCGGAGTGAGGCCACTCACTTCGATCACGAATTTCTGCCGGATGGCACGCTCAAAATCGCCGTAGCCCTGCGCCGGCAGGACAAAGCTGCCCGGACCGCCCATAACATGTTCGCGATACCACTGTTCAAGCGGCGGCTTGCCTCCCGGAACGGCCTTGGGAAGCAACGCCGAGCTTTCCGGGGCATCCAGCAATATCGGTAGCCCGTTGATCGTCACACCGTTGCGCACCAACTCGTCGCGGACGCTTTCGATTGGCTCATCCGCGTTGCAGTTGTCTGGTCCGTCACCGGACACATCGATGAGCACACGCGCGGCTTTGGCAGGTATTTGCGGGACGATCTTATCGTTCGCCATTCGCAGCATCCGTGTCATGCAGGTAAACTCGCCGCCCTGTCGGGGAAGCGAGCGCACCCGCTTGGCCGCAGCAAGAGCATCAGCTTTGTTCGCGATCCTAATCCACGGAATCACGAAGGACGGCGTATCCGCCCACGTGACCATCGAAAAAAGAATACCCCCACCCGAACCGCCCGTAATCGCCTCAACGACACCTGGGTCTTCCAGCGCCTTCGCGATTCCTTCCATCTGCAGAGTGTACCGGCCATCGTCGACGGAATTCGAAACGTCGACGGAAACAACAAGGGCCGTATCGGCCGGCGACCCGAGTTGTTGGGCGTTCGCGGAAATCGCGTGAAAGCAAAGCGTTAGCGCGACAAGGGCAAATCCAATCGCTCCACGGGACTGTTTTATGAAATTGCGAATGCGAAGCTCCCGCAGGGATGTACGTCCCGCGCTATGGCCGAACGACGGCGACCCTAGCAAACGGATTTTTTCCCGCCAAGTCGTTCCTAAACTTCCGATGGGGCTATGACTTCCAGCGGAAGCGCCTAATAGGCATTCTTCCCAAACAGCAGCGAGATAGGTGTCTTCGCGATGATGTAGAGATCGAGGAACACCGACCAATGGTCGATGTAGTAAAGATCGTACTCGACGCGCCTCACGAGCTTCTCGTGGGTATCGGTTTCTCCCCGCCAACCGTGGACCTGAGCCCAACCTGTGACACCAGGCTTCATTCGGTGGCGGGCAAAATAGCCCTGCACGACATTTTCGTAGAGGTCGCGTTGGGCCCGGGCGCCGGTCGCATGAGGCCGCGGGCCGACAAGCGACATCTCGCCCCTCACGACGTTGATGAGCTGCGGTAACTCGTCGATGCTAGCCCGGCGAAGGAAACGTCCGACGCGTGTTACCCTCGGATCGTCCCGCGTGACGAGTTTGCTGGCAGTGGCATCCTGCTGCTCGACATACATCGACCGAAACTTCAAAACTTCGATCAACTCGTTGTTGAAACCATACCGCTTCTGGCGGAAAAACACCGGGCCTTTGCTATCCATTCGTATCGCAATCGCGATGAGGGCCATGATTGGAGAAGCAAGGATCAGCAACAAGCAACCGATGAGCCTGTCCTCGAGGGTCTTCATGACGTGGTCCCAATCGCCGAGGGGCTTATCCATCGCCGCCAGCATTGGCACCCGACCGACGAATGTGTAGGCGCGCGAGTTGATCCGTAGCTTGGAATTCAGCGCGGAAATCCGAATATCGACCTGAAGGGTCAATAGCTTATCCAAAATCTGCATCAGGCGCTCTTCGGCGCGCGTCGGAACAGTTACGATCAACAGATCAACGCTGGCTTTTCGACAGAAATCGCCAAGGTCCTCGAACGTCCCCATCCGCGCGATACCGCCAAAATCACCCGATGATCGATCGGCGCCGCGATCATCGAAGATGCCGAGAATACGCATGTGATTTTCGGCATCCGACCCAAGCTCGCGAATGAGATCCTCGGCGTCCTTACCGCCCCCGACGATGACTGTGCGTCTGAGCAGCCTGCCAACTCGCGTTAAGTGCTGGACCACTGCGGAGGTCACGAGGCGTACGAGGCACAGAAGCAATGCAGCCACTTCCATCCAGGCTGCAATCTCCCGAGGAGCAACGTCGGTAAAGCCGCCCAGAAAAATCACGCCCGAAATGCCGAGCGCAACAGCTGCCACCGATATCAAGACCTTGCCAACCTGCGCCGCGAACTTGCGGAGCGACGGAATGGTGTATGACCATTGTGCGCGGAGAACGCCAACAGTCAGCACCGCGACCAACGCCGTGGTCCAAAAGGCCTTCCAGGTAAATAGGTGGCTCTCGTAAAGCAGGATGTTGGCCAACGGCCAAGCAACGATGATCGACGCCACATCGGCCGTAGCCACTACGAACAGCAATTTCGGTCGGGATGCGTTCCCACGCCGATCAAACAGGCATGACTTAAGCCAGACCACACATCGTTCCGCGAGCGACAACGAACTGCCATCAAACAGCGATTGGGCCGAGCCGGATTTTTCAACCATCACGCAGACCGCGCATTCCGCAAATTCCAAGCACTTGGCATACGGCTGCGCAGGTGAGGCTCTGGTAAACGAATGGTCGTAGCAGACCGCAGAATACGCCTAGGGCGCTTAATGCGGGCGTCATGGTAAAATATTTGCTGCCCTAAGGAGCACCCTGAAACGGTGGGCGCCCGGGGTTGCCATATCAGACAACCAAAAGACACATCTGCAGAAAAACCGCGAGAAGTGGCTCAACGCCCGCGTGCATGGCACCCGCCGGGGTTATTCGGCGCCGCCGCGCGATCGACGAGATTGTGACTTAACGATCACGTAGAGCGCCATTAAAGCGGAAAATGGCCGATGACAGCGAAGACGGAGCGTGCGCTAATTAATGGTCAACCACCTTCAGACTACGTTGCAAGTCCCTGTTTCTCGCGTTAGCTGCACAGTTAAGGTCTGAAAATGTTCTCTTCCCTTCACCAACGCCGGCAACTGGCCGTGCTTGGTACGATTGCGCTCTTAACCTTGGCATCAGGCGCCCCGTTTGAGGACGCGCAAGCAGGCAAACGCCGCGCTCGCCCAGCTGGCGACGTCCTTCAGGACACCATTTCCGGGCCGCCGGTGATGGCCATCGTGTCCATCAAGGACCAGCGCGTGACGGTTTACGACGCCGCTGGCGGCACAATGAGCGCCCGCGTATCGAGCGGCCGGAACGATTACGAGACGCCCGTCGGCGTCTACAGCGTCCTCCAAAAGGAAGAGGAACATTACTCAAACCTCTACGACGACGCATCGATGCCGTTCATGCAGCGCCTTACATGGTCCGGCGTTGCGCTCCATGCTGGTCAACTTCCTGGCTATCCCGCATCGCACGGCTGCGTCCGGATGCCGATCGGCTTTGCCCAGCGCCTCTTTCCGCTGACCAAAGTCGGAATGCGCGTGGTCGTCGCCTATGACGATGTCGCGCCCGTCGACATAACTCATCCATTGCTCCTGAAGCCCACGCCGCCTCAATCGATGCAGACGGCGGTCGCGATCCCGATGTCGTACCAAACCGACGATGGTAGCGAGACCAACAAAGCTTTCGAACCGGATCTCCGCAATTGGCCCGCCCGCCAAGCCGAATTCGAAGCGCTAAAATCGATCGTCGACGGCAAACAGATCGAGGCTGACGCCGCCATCGATCAAGCCAAAGAGATGGAACAGCTTGTCGCCGACAAGAAGGTTCCGCGCGACAAGGCGGCGAAAGCGCTTCGCAAGGCCGAAATTGCCAAAAAGATCGCTGACGATCGCGTCGCCGAAGCTGACAAGAAATTAGCAAAAGCCAAGTCCGATCGGGCGAAAAAGGATTGGGAAGACGCCAAGGCCAAGGCGGTGAAGAAGGTCGCGGAAGCGTCCGCCAAGGTTGCAGCCGCAGCCGAAGCCTTAAAGACCGCCGAGACGGAGTTGCAGAGCGCGAGCCAAGTGGCTGCACCGACTCTCGCGGCGCGCGACAATGCCATCGCGGCGCTCCAAGATGCGAAACTCAAAGCTCGCCCGATATCGATCTTCATCAGCCTCAAGACGCAGCGCCTTTACGTTCGGCAAGGTTATGAGCCTGTGTTCGACGCGCCGGTCACCATTTCCGAGCCCGACAGGCCGATCGGCACGCACGTCTTCACCGCAGTCGACTACATGGACGAGGGCAAAAACGTCCGCTGGAAGGCGGTTTCGCTCGAGCATCGCGACTCCGACTACGCTTCCAACGATGACCGCAAACGTCTCAGCGACGCCGACGCAATTCCCCTGACAAATCTGGCCGAAGCCTCGGCTGCCCTCGACCGCATCGCGATCCCGCCCGAGGTCGCCGCCAAGCTGGCGAGCGCCGTATGGCCCGGGTCTTCGATCATCGTATCCGACGAACCGGTGAGCAAGGAAACCGGCAAGGCAACGGACTTCATCGTCCTGATCAGCACCGAACCGCAAGGCGGCATCAAGAAGCGACCGAAGCAGTTCTTCCGCGGCGATAACCTCGGCACCGACAGCGCGGACGACTTCTACTACGGCTATGATCGCTACGGCCGGAGGCAGATGTACCCGCGACAGAAATCGTTCTTCGGCTGGTGGTAACGAGCACCCGAAGGTCGAAGCGCTAAAACCGCATTACCGAACGCGCACTCGACAACTGGCGAGGCCGAGCAGTGCGCGTCGGCGCCTTCTCCTTGAAAATGCCGCGAGAGCAATATTCCGTCCTCGAAAGCCAAATTGGAGGGGGCGCCATGCATGCACACGACCGCCTAGCGAACGAAAGATCCGCGCTCGGTGTGATCGAGCAACTGCGAGACGCTTTGAGGCATGCGGACGACGAACTCCGCCGCCGCTGCGTGATATCGGGGAAGGTCCGCGATGCGCTCGGAACCGCCGAACGCTTTCTCGCAAGCAACGGACGCTAAATACAGAGGCGCGCGTAATATAACGGCCACAGCGCTCCGGCAGGTAGCCGCGCCGTGGGCGGTGATGCGGGATGACGTTCCGCTTTCACGGAATGCCGCGCAATCGGCACCGCATTTGACTCCGCCGCATCCAAAGACAAACCTCACGGCCTTGCTGTTCAACCGCCTCACCCTTTCCGAGGCAGCGGCGCTTCTCGCGTTTGAGAGGCTTCCTCATTGAAGTCAGGGTACCATGGCCGTCCCGCGCCCTTCCA
>JBEVLH010000229.1:0-9994 GCA_040509255.1 Hyphomicrobium sp.
TTCTGTCGAGGCGATTGCCGAAGCGGTAGGCGCGCCGGTTGCCGTCGTCCAGACTCTGTTGTCGCAACTCGACGAAGACGATCGCGATGTCGTGCCGTGGCATCGCGTGGTCGCGAAGGGGGGTGCGATCGGGCGCGGGCCACATCGCGACCAGCAGTTCGCCCGGCTGGTGCGGGAGGGCGTAACGGTTTCGCCTGCCGGCATCGTTCAGGATCTGGCGCGGCAGATGCTTTTCGCGTTGGACGATGCCTCTTTGGAACAAGAGGCGGCGGTCGAGAGACCCGAAGCGGGCGGCCGGTCGCGCGGCATGAAGCAACGGCCTTAGGTATCGCCCCTTCACACTGACCTTCTAACCAAAGAGGAGAGCGTCTGCCCTGGTAGAGGCAGGCGTGGCGAGAGCCGGTGAGGGGGCATTCGGCCAAAGGGTTGCGGGGGAGCCGTCAAATCGCCATAAGGGCGGCAACACTGCCCGCCGCGTCGCTAGGCGGCCGGGATCGGCCCGGAAAAAGCCTGGCGAAATCATTCATTCACGAGGAGCGCCATGGTCCGATTTCTCTCGTTCGTTTTCGCGTCGCTGCTGGCAGCGAGCATGCTCGCGGGATCTCCCGCGAAGGCCGACGGCGACAAGCTCGTCATCGAACTCAAGAACGGCAAGGTCGTTATTCAGCTGCGGCCGGATCTAGCGCCGAAGACCGTCGAGCAGATCAAGACGCTCGCCAATCAGGGTTTCTACAACGGCATCAAGTTTCATCGCGTGATCGACGATTTCATGGCACAGACCGGCGATCCGACCGGGACGGGAATGGGCGGCTCGAAGCTTCCTGATCTGCAGGCGGAATTCACCGATGAAGAATTCAAGCGTGGCACGGTCGCGATGGCGCGGTCGTCGGATCCCAACTCGGCGAACAGCCAGTTCTTCATCTGCTTCAACAGTATCGGCTGCGGCGGCCTCAAGGGGCAGTACACGGTTTTCGGACAGGTGATCGAAGGCATGCAGTTCGTCGACATGATCAAGCGCGGCGAGCCGGGATCGGGAACCGTCACCAATCCCGACGTGATGCAGAAGGTCTACGTGCAGTAACGAGAATGCGCGCGATCGAGCCTTCCCCCGGGGGAGTAACCCTCTCCCGAAGGGGAGAGGGTTTCGAACAATAGAGAAAGGATTTTCCGAAATGGCCGACTACAAAGATCCTGAGAACACACTGGTCGTGGAGACAACCAAGGGTCCAGTCGTCATCGAACTTCGTCCGGATCTCGCGCCGAAGCACGTCGAGCGCATCAAGACGCTGGTGCGCGACGGCTTCTACGACGGTATCGTCTTTCATCGCGTGATCGAGGGCTTCATGGCGCAGACCGGTTGCCCCGATGGTCGCGGCACGGGCGGATCGTCGTACGAAAACCTGCCGGCAGAGTTCAACGCTGAGCCGCACACTCGTGGCGTCTGCTCGATGGCGCGTGCGTCGAGCCCGAATTCGGCCAACAGCCAGTTTTTCATCGTGTTCGAAGACGCCCGCTTCCTCGACAAGCAATACACTGTCTGGGGCAAGGTGATCGAAGGCATGGATAACGTCGACAAGATCAATCGCGGCGAGCCGCCGAAGAGCCCCGATAAGATGATCAAGGTCCGGGTCGCGGCGGACGCGGCGTGACGCCGGGTTCGGACGAGTTGGGCCAAGGCGCGCGGGCAAGCGCGCCTTTTCTCATTCCGGTGTGGGCTGGTCTGGCGGGCGCGGCTGGTGTCGGACTTGCGGCGACGGCGGCGCACAAGGTCGACAGTCCGGCGCTTTCGACGGCGGCCGTGATGCTGACATTGCACGCTGCGGCGGCGATCGGGATTTTCGCGGTAGCGGTTCGGAGCGCGTGGCCGAAGTTGTGGTCGGCGGCGGCGCTCTTGATGCTGCTGGCAACGTCGCTGTTCTCGGGCGAGATCGCGTTTCATACCTTTACGGAGAACGCGTCGTTCCAATTTCTGGCGCCGATCGGTGGGACGCTGATGATGGCGAGCTGGCTGCTCGTGGCGCTTGCGGCGATTGTCGGCCGCAGCCGCTGAAGCAGTAGCCTCTCCCCTTGGGGAGAGGCAGGCGCTGCAAGCGCCGGTGAGGGGAACGCCATTGTGACGTCCACCCCCTCACCCTGACCCTCTCCCCAAGGGGAGAGGGAAAACCGTTCAATTTGAAGCGATGATCGTCTAAGCCGCCCGCATGCGTACCGACCTCTTCGATTTCGTATTGCCCGACAGCTCCATTGCGCTGCATCCGGCGGAGCCTCGCGACAGCGCTCGCCTTCTCGTCGTGCATCCGGTGAAAGGTGCTTGCGCGCTGGACGATGCCGATCTCGAGGACAGGATCGTTCGCGATCTGCCGAGCCTGCTTCGTCCGGGCGATGCGTTGGTCTTCAACGACACCAAGGTCATTCCTGCGGCGCTGTCGGGAGTGCGCGTGCGCAGCGAGACGCGGGCAAAGGTCGACTTCAATCTGACGAAGCGCGTGAGTGAAAACACGTGGCGGGCGTTCGCGCGGCCGGCCAAGCGGCTCGAAGCGGGCGATCGCGTGCACTTCGGACATTCCGGGGACACCTGCCTGCTGGGGGCGCTCGACGCGACGGTTGTGACGAAGGGAGAGGCGGGCGAGGTCGAGCTCGCGTTCGATCTTTCCGGCGCGGCGCTGGACGAGGCGATCGCCGCGATCGGGCTAATGCCGCTGCCGCCCTATATCGCGCTGAAGCGTGAGCCCGATGCGCGCGACCGTGAAACCTATCAGACGATTTACGCCAGCAGGGACGGCGCGGTCGCGGCGCCGACGGCCGGCCTGCATTTCACGCCGGAGCTGTTTGCTGCGCTCGATGCGCGCGGCGTTTCCCGGCATTTCGTGACCCTGCATGTCGGTGCCGGGACGTTCCTGCCGGTCAAGGTGGATGATACCGACGCGCACACGATGCACTCCGAATGGGGCGAGGTTTCTGCCGATACGGCGGCGGCGTTGAACGAGGTCCGGGCGCGCGGCGGGCGGATTGTTGCTGTGGGGACGACATCACTGCGGCTGCTCGAAAGCGCGGCGCGCGATGACGGCGCGATCACGCCGTGGACGGGCGAGACGGCGATCTTCATCACGCCCGGCTATCGCTTCAAGGCTATCGACGTGCTGATGACGAACTTCCATCTGCCGAAGTCGACGCTGTTCATGCTGGTCGCGGCGTTTTCCGGGCTTGGCACGATGCGGGCGGCCTATGGGCATGCCATCCGGTCAGGCTATCGCTTCTATTCCTATGGCGACGCCAGCCTGCTATTCCCGGCAGCGCAATGACACAGACCTTTTCCTTTGATGTGAAGACAACCGATGGCAAGGCGCGGCTGGGCGAGATCGCGACGCCGCGCGGGGTCATACGCACGCCAGCATTCATGCCGGTCGGGACGGTTGCGACCGTCAAGGCGCTTTATCCTGAGCAGGTGCGCGATGCGGGCGCCGACATTCTTCTCGGCAACACGTATCACCTGATGCTGCGGCCGGGAGCGGAGCGGGTCGCGAAGCTCGGCGGGCTGCATAAATTCATGCGCTGGGACAAGCCCATCCTTACCGACTCGGGTGGCTTCCAGGTGATGAGCCTCGGCAAGATCCGCAAGATCACGGAAGAGGGCGTGGCGTTCCAATCGCATCTCGACGGTTCGCGGCACATGCTGTCGCCGGAGCGGTCGATCGAAATTCAGTGTCTGCTCGGCTCCGACATTCAGATGCAGTTCGACGAGTGCATCGAACTTCCCGCCGAGCGCAAAGAAGTCGAGCGGGCGATGGAGCTATCGCTGCGCTGGGCGGAGCGGTCGAAACGCGCTTTCGAGATGCAACGGTCGTCGGGTGGCGCGGGGCCAGGCCAGGCGCTGTTTGCTATCGTGCAGGGCGGCACAGACATCGAGCTTCGCCACCGGTCGGCGGACGCGCTGGTTGCGATGGATTTTCCCGGATACGCGGTTGGTGGTCTAGCAGTCGGCGAGGGCCATGAGGCCATGATCGCCACGCTCGGCGAGACGCTGCCGCACCTGCCCGCCGACAAACCGCGCTATCTGATGGGCGTCGGCACGCCGCTCGACCTGATCGAGAGCGTACGCCTCGGCGTCGACATGTTCGATTGCGTGATGCCGACGCGAAACGGCCGGCACGGCTATGCCTTTACCTGGGGCGGACCGCTCAACATGCGCAATGCGAAGTTTGCGGAAGATAATGCGCCGCTCGATGAGTTGAGTTCATGTCGGGCTGCGCAGGATTATTCGCGCGCCTATATCCATCACCTGATCAAGTCGGGGGAATATCTCGGCGCTATGATCCTGTCGTGGGTCAACACGGTCTTCTATCAAGACCTGATGGCGGCGATGCGAGCGGCGATCGCGGAAGGCCGCTTCGACGACTGGGCGTCCGAGACGAAAGCGCGGATCATCGCTTCTCCTCAATCGGTTCCAGCGCCATGAGGCTTTCGCGGTGGGCGATACGCTCGCGGTGGATGAGGTAGAGGCCCGAAGCGACGATCACCAGCGAACCAATGAAGCTCCAGCGGTCGGGCTTGTCGCCGAAGACGAGATAGCTCAGCGCGATCATGCTGATCAATTCGATGTAGAGAAACGGTGTGACGGCCGCTACCGGGGCCAACTTATAGGCACGGATGATCAGGAAATGGCCGCCGCCGCCAAGCGCGCCGAGAAGCATCAGCAAGACCCAGACCTGGACGCTCGAAGACCACGTCCATTCGGTGAGCGCGAACGGTGCCGCCGCGATAGAGCCGACGACGGCGCCGTAGAGAAGCGTCACAAGAGGCGGATCGAAGTGCGAAAGCTTGCGCGTCACGATCATCATAATTGAATAAGCAACCATCGAGCCGAACGCGAAGCCGAAAGCCGGATGCAATGCCGTGACGCCCGGCCGCACGACAATCAGAATTCCAATGAAGCCGACGGTGATCGCCATCATCCGGTGCCAGCCGACGTGCTCGCCGAGCAGGGGGACGGCAAGCGCCGCGACGACAAGCGGCGTCAGGAACGTGATCGAGAGAGTCTGGTCGAGACGCAGATATTTGACCGCAAGAAAATTCAGAAGGGTCGTTGCTGCCATCAGCGCCGAGCGCGTCAACTGAAGTTTGAGATTGGCGGTCTTCAGAAGATTCGGCACTGCCAATGGGCCGAGCACCACGGCCATCCACAAGATTTGGCTGAGGAAGCGAACCCAGACGATCTGAGAAACGGGAACGCCGAGGCGAGTGCCAAGATACTTCGCCGAAGTGTCGAGGGCCGCGAAGAGCGTGACGGCCGTGCACATCAAGAGAATGGCCTTCAAGCGGTCAGGCATGGCGTCACGGCTTCATCTATGTGCGTCGGGCCGGCCGCGCGCGAGACGTGGGCGCGCGTCTTTGGGATCGCGATGAGAAATTGGAGGGTGCGGCCGCGCAAGTTCCCCGCGGCCGGCGCACTTACGTTTTGGCGAGCGCGTCGCGTTCTGCGAGTAGCGCGTCGAGCTTGGCCTGCTGGTCGGCGATGCGGTCGGCGTTGCGCGCTTCGTCCTCGGCGCCGGAATAGCCAGCGGCTTGTTCGACGAGTTGGCGAAGGTTATCGCGCAGAACGGCGATGCGCTGATCGATCTCGGCGAGGGCTTCGGTGTCGGCCATTGTCATTCCTGTCGGTTCGGGGCGACGTCCCCGGAAGGGACGCGTTCTCGGCGGTCATATAGCGCGGCGATGGATCGTCGGCCACCCACGTTCGCTCAGAACTGCGACCATCGGTCAAAAGGGCCGGCCGATGGAATGAGGGTTGCGGGTTGGGGAGCGCGTTTCTATAAGCACGCTTCGGCGCGCGACTTTCCGTGCTCCCAATGCGGGGGCGCGGTGGGTCAAGAGTCGTGATCGTGATCGTCGGCACGCGCCGTCTAAATCATTGATTTGGTGTGGAAAAGGGCCCGTAGCTCAGCGGTAGAGCATCTGACTTTTAATCAGAGGGTCGTTGGTTCGATCCCAACCGGGCTCACCACCAGGATCAATGGATCGGCCAACTACCCGAGGCGACGTTCTGCGTCCGCCAGCGCGGTGAGGGCTAGGTCTGCGACGGTTCCTTGGCGGTGAACTTCAGCGTTTCGAGTTCGTCGGGGCGGAAAATGTAAAGCCGTTCCTTCGGCGTTTGCATGGCCTTGATCCACGCCGACGGATCGACGCCCATGCTGTGAAGATATTCCTCGCACTGCGCCGAGATCTGCTGAGCGGCCGAGATGCCGTCGTGCCATGTCACGTCGCCGGACGGCACGGCGTAGATCTGGTGGACGCCGATCATCGCTTGTTGACCCGCGTGCCGGGCGACGCCGCCTGCAAACACCAACGGACAGGACGAAGCGCAATAGCCTTTATCGGCGACGGTGGTGTTGAGGCCGCGTTTGCGGATCGAGCGGCCCATCGTCATGGCGTCCGACACGGAGCCGCCGGGCGACAGCAGCCAGATCGTTTTCACCTTCGCACCGTTCTGATCGAGAAACTTGTCGAAGTCGGCGGCTGAACCGGGATCGATGCGGCCGATGGCTGAGACGTTGCCGTTGTCGCCGACATAGAATGTCATGCGGGCGCCAACCATCTCGGGTGTCGGCCGACCAGAGACGCCCGGCATTGCGGGGCTCTCGGATCCGGGCAGCACGGGAAGCGCGTGAGGGAAATACGGCCGCTGCTGATCGGTGCGGGTCGGCGGCTCGAAGACGATGCGCATCGTCTGCTCTGAGCTTTCCTCTATCGTGCGATTGACGAGGTCGCGAAGATCGAGCGCGAGGACGCTGCCGCCTGCCGCGAGCAGCAGGAAGAAAATCGTTCGCATCAGGGTGCCTTCGAACACCCCTTCCTCCCGCCATGACGCGCGTTTTCCGGCCATGATCTAGCGGGGAAATCCGGCAGCAGGGTTGATCTGCGCCACTCTGCTTTGCGGTTTCACGGTGTCGACAGGCGGCTGCGCCTCAGGGGCCGGTTTATCGGCGGCGACCGTTGGGGAGCTCAAAAGCTCGGCGTCGCGCTGCTGCATGTTGTGATAGATCCGCAAAGCCCGCATGATTTCGCCGGCGGTCATGGCGTCTTCATCGCGCTCTTCGCCTTCCTCACGCCGAATGGCGGCGAAAACGATCGAATGGATGAAGATGAGCACCGCCGGCATGAGATCGAGCGAGATGGCGCCGGCCCAGCTGGGAAGGAAATCAGGCGCATACTGGATCACGGCTTCGGCGGTCGAGAGCGGAACGAAGCGCACCGGCTTTACTTCCGGACGCGCCAGGATGTCGTCGGCTGCTGCCGACAGTGCCTGCGATTGCGATTTGATCGATTGCTCGACCTTGGTCACGACCTGGTTCTGCCGGTCGACGAGATCGGCGGAGCGGCCGTCGGCGGCAGGGGCAATGAAGCTTTTGGCGAGATCGTCGGCGGTGCGCTTCACGGCCGGCGCTATCGACGTCTGCTGGAGGTCGGCGACGACGCCGGTCAGCGTCACGGTCTGGGACGCGAACTCGTTGATGCGATCCTCGATCGGCCCGGTTCCGGAGGTGAGCTGGCGCATTTTTTCGAGCGTCTTGCCGCCGGATTCGAACAAGGTCTTGATGCGATCGCGCGAGGCATCGATTTCGCTCGCCAGCGCATTGAGCTGCGACGACATCTGCGCGGTGAGCTGCACGACGGTTCCGCTTCCCGAGGTGCCGGTCAAGGCGCCCGACTGGCGTTCCTGATCAGACAGCAGGGAGAACCGCTGGGATGCGAGCTGGATGTCCGGCAGCAGGCCTTGCGCCGCGAGCGCGTTGCCATGGGCCTGATCAAGACGCTGCTGATATTCGTCGGTGGCGTTTGCCATGTGCTGCTGAAGGGCGGCGGAGCCGGCGAGAGCGGCGGCGTTGAGCCAGGCTGACATCGCGAGGATCATGATGCCGCCGATGCACATCGCAAGGTACATCAACCGGCGCGAGGACGGCTGACGGATATGCGGCAGAAACCGCATCAGATAGGTCCAGAACGCGAAGATGCCGACGGAGACCGCGGCGGAGTAGACGATGGCGGCGAAAAACACCGCAATGGGCGAGCCTTCAAGAAGGCTGCGAACGCCGATGTAAGTATAAATTCCGCTGGCGAGAGCGAGCGTCGCGAGCGTGAATTTCGTCATCACTTCGAGGCGGGCAATACCGCCCCTAAGCACTTGAGACATTCAGCCATCCTTGACCGTGGAAACCGGGAACCAAGGATGATGTAGTGCACACGCACCGGTTTTAAAGCGGCGCACGCTACAAATACGGCTGGAAAGCCGATGAAGCTTTGCCAGCCGTGAAGGCTCGCTCAGGGCAAGCTAGCCCGTCAGGATGTCCGACGGACAGATTAATGACGTTATCTATCGTCGTCCGACCGTGGCGGAGCGACGTGCTCATGAGTCTCCACGTCGACGCCCACGCCAGCGTCGCCGCTGCCGGAACCATTCGTGTTATATTCGCGGTTTTCAGGCACGACGACGGTATCGGTGTCCGGGGCGCGATGATCGATGATCGTTGTTTTGTCGTGGAACAGTCCGTGCTCTTTGATGACCGTCCGGCCGTTGTCGTCAGGGACGACCACAGCTTCGTCGGCGAACGCGGGGGCGGCGGCGAACAACGCAGCGATAGAAAATGCTAATGCTTTCATCCGGTCAACTCCTCGATTGCTGATGCCTGCATCATCAACGACGTGCAATCACGACTGTTCCAACGGGCAAGGCGAGCAATTCGGCAATGCTTATGCGTGGTATCAAAAATCGTCCCCATGCAACTTATATTGCCCCGTCTCGTTCTGCGGTTATGACGAAAAAAATCTCGCTTCGGTTTTTGGTCGGTTTAACCGCGATGATCATGTCATTCGCTGTCGCGTTCGATGGCGTGGCGGGGGCCGCCGAAGATAATAAAGGCGATACCAACAGGACCGGGCAAAGCCAGAAACCGGGAGTTGGCGGTGGACCAGCCAACCAGGGTAATCCGGCGCAGGAAAGCAAACCTGCGCTGCCCGGCGATCAACCGGCGAAAGAAGGGATGGATCCCAGCAGCCAAGTCCACAATATCGACCGGCGGGATCTGGAAGGCAAAAAGCACAGCGACTAGTCCCTCACGCCGTAGGTGGTGCCTAGCCCTCACCCTGTCCGATAACGCGTCGCGGAAGGTCTTTCGTGCGGTGCACGCAACTTCTAGCGAAGACCGGCGTTAGCGCGACACTTCACTGACTGCTAAGGCCGAACGGTACGGGGATCGTGCGTGAAACTTTTTGAGTGCCAAAATTGCGGGCAGCCGCTTTTCTTCGAAAATACGTCGTGTGAGCGGTGCCACCTACAGGTCGGGTATCTGCCCGATGTGGGCACGCTCAGCTCGGTCAAGCCTGATGGCGCAGCGTGGATCGCGCTCGCGGATCCCCAGTCGCGGTATCGGTTCTGCGCCAACTGGGAATTGCACGCCTGCAACTGGCTTGTGTCGGCCGACGCCGCCGATCCCTATTGCCGCGCCTGTCAGCACAACAGAACCGTTCCGGATCTTTCCGATCCCGTCAACGCCGCGCGCTGGCAGCGCATCGAAGAGGCCAAGCGCCGGCTGATCTACACGCTGATCAAGCTGCGGCTGCCGTTGCCGACGCGCGCGAGCGGCGATCCGGAGCCTCTGCTGTTCGATTTTCTCGCGAGCGCGCCTCATGCCAAGGTGATGACCGGGCACGACGACGGCATCATCACCATCTCGCTGCTCGAAGCCGACGACGCCGAGCGGGAAAGGCTGCGCGCCCATCTGCACGAACCCTATCGTACGCTGCTCGGCCATTTCCGCCACGAGGTCGGCCATTATTATTGGGACCGACTGGTCCGCGACGGCGGCAAGATCGACGAGTTCCGCAAGCACTTCGGCGATGAATCGCGGGATTACGACCAGGCCCTGCAAGAACATTATCAGAATGGCAGCCCGCCGAATTGGCGGGAGGCGTACGTCAGCGCTTACGCGACGATGCATCC
>JBEVLH010000230.1:0-3226 GCA_040509255.1 Hyphomicrobium sp.
CTGGCGATCAGGTCGCGCAGCATGTTGCCGTAGACCGACGGATCGAGCGGCAGGAACGGCGAGCCGAAGCAGGTCGAGAATTCCGGCTGCGGCTCGTTGCCGAGACCACGCTCGGTACCCGCGACCTTGGCGGTGTAGCCCGACAGGAAGTGATACATCGCCTGCGCCGGCGACAGTTTGGCGATCGGCGGCAGCACGCCGAAGGCGTCGGCGGCCAGCATCACGACGTTCTTCGGCTGGCCGGCGCGTCCGGTACGCGAAGCGTTCGGGATGAAGTCGAGCGGATAGGCCGAACGGGTATTCTCGGTCTTCGAACCGTCGTCGAAATCGGGGACGCGGGTGTCCTCGTCGAGCACGACGTTCTCGAGCACGGCGCCGAAGCGGTTGCTGGCGGCGAAGATCTGCGGCTCGGCTTCCGGAGACAACTTGATGCACTTGGCGTAGCAGCCGCCCTCGAAATTGAAGACGCCGTCATTGCCCCAGCCATGCTCGTCGTCGCCGATCAGCGTGCGGTTCGGATCGGCCGACAGCGTGGTCTTGCCGGTACCGGACAGGCCGAAGAAGATCGCGGTGTCACCCTTCGGTCCGACATTGGCCGAGCAGTGCATCGGCATCACGCCCTTGGCGGGGAGATAGTAGTTCAGCGTGGTGAACACCGACTTCTTCATCTCGCCGGCATAATAAGACCCGCCGATCAGGACGATCTTGCGGGCGAAATCGATCGCGACGACGTTCTCGGATTTGCAGCCGTGACGTTTCGGATCGGCGCGGAAGCTCGGCAGATCGATGATGGTCAGTTCGGGCACGAAGTCGCGCAGCGCCGAGGCCTCGGGCCGGATCAGCAGCGTGCGGATGAACAGCGAGTGCCAGGCGAGTTCGGTGTAGACACGGGTCTTGATCTGGAAGCTTGGGTCGGCGCCGCCGTGCAGATCCTGCGCGAACAGCGTCATGCCTTCGGCGTGCTTGAGGAAGTCGGCATAGAGCGTCGAGAACTGCTCCGCAGTGATCGACTGGTTGCCGGCCCACCACATGTTCTTGTCGGTGGTCTCGTCGCGAACCGTGAACTTGTCCTTGGGGCTGCGGCCGGTGAACTCGCCGGTGTCGGCGCAGAGCGCGCCGTCGGCCGACAACACGGCCTCGCCTGCCGCGAGCGAATATTGATAGAGCTGCGGCGCGCCGAGATTCCAGTGCACCGTCTTGAGATTTTTTAGACCGAATTTATCGGCGCCGAACGCACCGTTGCGCAAACCCGTCTCTCGCACCAAGAAATCCTCCTCGAACCCGCGTTACTCGATCGCGTACATCGCTTCACGCGCTTTGTCGCGGTGACCCCTGAATATAGCCTGCCGGCTTCGGTCCGGCGACCTAATACTGGTGAACGCCGCCCTTGCCAAGCCGATCCCGGCGATTTGGTTTATTCGGGAGCGGGCGATTGATCTGCATCAAAACCGGCTGCTGCGGCGCTATGCCCCGGCCGCCGCGATGGTTGCGCAACCAGCCAAACATGGTTACCGCGTCGCACAACGGCGTTCGCTTCCACCGCCGATCTCAGCCTTTGGCGCGGGCTTCACCGACCAGCCGGACCAGCATCTTTCGCAGACCGATCGCGGTGCTGACCCGCTCCGGGAAATCGAGGCGAAGCGTCGCGTGCCCGGCTTGCATGTCCATGCCGTCAGGGTCGCAGCCGGTGCTGCGCCAGTCCGCCGATTCGGCGCCGAGCAACCGGGTCGCGTAAAGATCCATGGCGTCGCGATGGTCTTCGTTCATGTGCTCGACGGCGCCGTGCTCGGCCTCCATCAACTCGCCGGCGTCGGCGATCTCAGTCAGAAATTGTGCCGGCACGAGATCGATGATGCGGCCGAAGCCGGCGACCAGATGCAGGCCCGAAGGCACGATCCGGAAGAACGAGAAATCCTTGAAACCCACGAATGCCTCAGCGGAAGGATGCGCGTTGAGATAGCGCCGGCGCAGCACCGTTGCGTCGTCGCCCGCGGCCTCCTCGGCGCGGCCCGCGAGCATGATCCGGGCGCCTTCCAGCGGGTCGCCGGCGGCGCGTTCGTCCAGCATCAGCGACACCCTGCCATCGCCGAGAATGTTCTTCGTATGCACCGCCAGCCGCGAGATCAGCAGAATCGGAGAGGCGTCGAAATCGCTCGCGACATTGACCAGCGAACAGTATGGGTCGCCGCTTTCAGGCATAAGGGAGGCAAGCGCGCCCTGCCGACTCCGCCGCAACAGCGAACGCGCCAGTTTGGATGCATCAAAATCTGCAATCGGCTGCATTACTTGGCTCCCGCCATCTTATTGCAAAAAGGGGGTTTTTTCCGCCCGAGAGGGTGCTATATGGGGGACGGCGTAACTCCGCAGGCAGGTTTTGCGGAACACGGTCACACTTCAGCCCAGCTTGCATTGCTCGTTGACCGTGTACCAAGCCCATTTATGCGGCGTCTGGCTGACGTGCCCGCCGTTTAAGCCACTCTTATTCGAAAGCAGAGGCTCATGCCCACTATCGCCCTGGTCGATGATGACCGCAACATTCTCACCTCCGTGTCGATCGCGCTCGAAGCCGAGGGCTATCGGATCATGACCTACACGGATGGGGCCTCGGCGCTCGACGGGTTCCGCACCTCGCCTCCGGATCTGGCGATCCTCGACATCAAGATGCCGCGCATGGACGGGATGGAGACACTGCGACGGCTGCGGCAAAAGTCCGATCTGCCGGTGATCTTCCTGACCTCCAAGGACGAAGAGATCGACGAATTGTTCGGTCTCAAAATGGGCGCCGACGATTTCATCCGCAAGCCGTTTTCGCAGCGTCTGCTGGTCGAACGCGTCAAGGCCGTGCTTCGCCGCGGCCAGCCCAAGGACCCGACCGCCGTGCCGAAGGAGCCGGATGCGCGCGCCCTCGATCGCGGCCTGCTGCGCATGGATCCGGAGCGTCACACCTGCACCTGGAAGAACGAGCCGGTGACGCTGACCGTGACCGAATTCCTGATCCTGCAGGCGCTGGCGACGCGCCCCGGCGTGGTCAAGAGCCGCAACGCGCTGATGGACGCCGCCTATGACGACCAAGTCTATGTCGACGACCGCACCATCGACAGCCACATCAAGCGGCTGCGCAAGAAGTTCAAAGTGGCCGACAACGACTTCGACATGATCGAGACGCTCTACGGCGTCGGCTATCGTTTCAAGGAGATGTGAGGCGTAGTCGCCCACAGGCGGGCCG
>JBEVLH010000231.1:0-2956 GCA_040509255.1 Hyphomicrobium sp.
ACCGCGAGAATGTTGCCAGCCGATGCGGTCAGCGTGCCCCATACCATGATCGGCATGCGATTGATCGACATGCCCGGAGCGCGGGTCCGCATCAGCGTGACGACGAAATTGATAGCGCCCACTGTCGTCGAGATCCCAAGCAGGATCAGCGCCATCGCGTAGATGTCGATGTTCATGCCCGGATTGAAGTCCTTGCCGGCATAGGGAACGTAATCGAACCAGCCGGCATTGGGCACCGCGCCGACCGCGAAGCTTGCATAGAGGAAAATGCCGGAAAAAAGATAAACCCAGTAGGAGAGCGCGTTGAGGCGCGGAAACGCCATGTCGCGCGAGCCGAGAATGAGCGGCCAAAGATAGTTGCTGATGCCCGACAGGACGGGCGACGCGTACCAGAAAATCATCGACACGCCGTGCATCGTGAAGAGTTCGTTGTACTGCTCAGGCGTTAGAATGTTCTGATCGGGACGCGCCAGCTGCGTCCGCATGATCAACGCCTCGATGCCGCCGATGATGAGGAACGCGAAAGCTGTCACGATGTAGCGGATGCCGATGGATTTGTGGTCGACCGACGAGATCCAGCCGTTGAGGCCCGCCGGCGTCTCCCATATGCGCGTCAGCCGGGCGATCAACTCCGGCGACGTGTTGACAGATCGAATGGATCCCGCCTCGGCCATGGGCACCCTCGTCATTTCAAGCTTATGAGATAGGTCGTGATTGCTTGCAATTCGTCGCCCGTGAGTTCGATCTTTGGCATCTGCGTCCCTGGCTTGATCTGCTGGGGATCAGCGATCCAACCCGCGAGATCGCCCTCGTCGTTTGGAATTTCTCCGGCCGCGAGCGTCTCACGAGTCATCAAATGCGAAAGATTGGGGCCGAGGATTCCGCCTGCGGTCGTGCCGAGCACGGTGTGACAGGCCGCGCACCGACGCGAAAACGCCGCCGCACCGACCTTCAGATCATCGGAGGTCGCAGGCGCGGGGGCCTTCAGCTGATTGTCTCGCCACGCCTCGAATTTGTCGGCCGCCTCGGCGACGACGCGTATGCCCATGTGGGCGTGTTGCAGCCCGCAATACTCCGCACACGTTCCAATATAGGTTCCAGCCTTGCGAGCTTCTAGCCACGTCGTATTCACTTGGCCGGGGATGAGATCGGTTTTGCCCGCCAGCGCCGGTATCCAGAACGAGTGGATAACATCGTCTGAGCGCAACTTCACCCTTACGGGCTCACCGACCGGAACGTGAATCTCATTGGCTGTTACGAAGGTTTTTGCGGGCTCGTCGCTGAGATAGCGAACCTGCCACCACCATTGGTTTCCCGTGACCTCGATGGTGAGAGCGGGTGTTTTCGCCGGCTGGTCGATGGCGGCAAGCGTCACCATCGTCCAGGCGACGCAACCCACAAGGATCAAAATCGTGGTTGCGAGCCCCCAGCCGAAAATATTGAAGCTGCTTGGCTCATGCGACGGCATCGAGGGCGCGGAGCTTTCTCCTGGCGCGCGGCTGCGGAAGACGGCCCATAGCACGAGCGCGGACATGGCGACGACGACGACGATCGAGATGATCAGCAGGCCCCAAGTTAGGCCCAAGGTCGAGTCGGCTTTGGGACCGGAGGACGTCAGATAACTCAACGGCGAAGCGGCCGCCGCGCATTGCGAAGCAAGCTCCACTCCGGCGAGTGCCAATATAGCCCGGGCCGCTAGACGCCTTTTGTCCCGCATGCTCGTCAACGGCGCTACTTCCCCTGTTGATTGGCCGCCGCATTGGCCGAGGCAGGATGCGATAGCGATCGCACATAGGCAGCGAGCTGCCAGACCTGTTCCTCCGGGACGATGCCCCGAAACGATGGCATCCCGTTTGGACGGCCCTCGCGAATCGACGCGGCGATATTTTCGATCGAGTCGCCGTAGATCCAGATGTTGTCCATTAGAGGCGGTCCCATTCCGCCGCCGCCGTTGAAGTGGCAACCGTTGCAGTTCATCGCGGAAAAAAGCTGCTTTCCGGAGGCAATCTGCTCCGGATCGTCCATGACCTTGCGGCCTTCAGAGCTCTTATCGACCTCGGGCTTTTGACCGCCGGGCGAGAATGGGACGAGCGAGACGCGGGGCTCGGTGTTGACCGGCGGCTTATCGTCGGCGCGCGTTGGAAGCGCATTTGCGCCGGCCCATATCAGCGCGAGCGCAACGCCGCCAAGAATCTGAAGCGATATCTTCACTAGCTCACTCCGCCGTTGCGGACGCCTTCGGCAAGGCCGAAGAATGGATGTGGTAGTCCGCGAGAATCTTGGAGATGTCCGCCTTGCGCCGCTCGAGCGATCGGTTGATCTCGTCTGCCAAAGCCTGATCAGTCTTGCGGACACCCATCGCGATCGAGAACGACATCTCCGGAATATTGTCGATGTGCGTGACGCGAAGCGGCGGCGATTGAAGCGCCGCGTAGTAATCGGCGACGGGTCCCCATACGACCGCCACATCAACGTCATGGTGAGCGACACCCGCAACAATCGGCAGAAGCGGATCGGATTTCGACCAGTCTCCGTAGACCATGTAGCCGCGAATACCGCCGGTAATGCCCCGACGCGCCAGCTCGTTCATCGGCGGCGTGTTGGCGCTGTCATTCCCGACGAGTTGGACACCGATGCGCGTGGCTCGCAGTTTCCCATCATCGAACGACGAAATCGGTTGGGCCTCGGCCGGCTGCACGAAGGCATAGCTCGTGGTGTAATAGGGCTTCGTTGGCCTTACGCGTTCGAAATTCGCTGGCACGCCGGGCACTACGTCACAAAGCCCGGCATTGAGGCCCTTGCGAACAAAGCCCCGCCATTCATAGGCCCAAACGAACTTGACGGCCGCGCCCATGTCGGAAGCTATGAGCTTCGCAATGCGGTTCTCGAAGCCCTCGCCGCGCTCATTCGAGAACGGCATGTTATTCGGATCGGCGCAGACCTTGAGTTCTCTCGC
>JBEVLH010000232.1:0-8389 GCA_040509255.1 Hyphomicrobium sp.
TGAGACCGGCCAGAATGTAGGCGTCGTCAGCAAAGTGGATGCTCTAGCCCGCGCCGAGCAGGCAGGCCTCGATCTCGTCGAGGTCTCCCCGGATGCCGAGCCGCCCGTATGCAAAATTCTCGACTTCGGCAAATACAAGTACCAAGAGCAGAAGAAAGCCGCCGAGGCCCGCAAGCATCAGAAGATCGTCGAGATCAAAGAGATCAAGATGCGTCCCGGCATCGATGATCACGACTACGACGTGAAAATGCGCGCCATCAGGCGCTTCTTCGAGGAAGGCGACAAGGTCAAGATCACGCTCCGCTTCCGCGGCCGCGAGATGGCGCATCAGCAGCTCGGCATGGCCGTGCTCGTGCGCGTCAAGACCGACACCGAGCCGATCGCCAAGGTCGAGAGTGAGCCGCGCTTCGAAGGCCGCCAGATGGTGATGGTTCTCGCTCCAAAATAACCGGACCGCGGCGGGGTTATCGGCCCCGCCGGCCTCTTCACTTCGCGCCGCCTGCTTTGCCCTACGCCTTGCGGACGTGCACGGACGGCTCTAGCTTCGTGCGGAATTTCGCGCCGAGCATCGGAGGCGTCGCATGAGCGATGACCAGCCATTTGATTTTTCGATTTTAGACCGGCTCGGCGCCCCGTTTCGTCACTTCGATGCGGGCGAGAAAATCTTCCTCGAACAAGACCCGGGCAATGCGATGTACATGGTGCGTTCGGGACGGGTGGATGTCATCACCTACGGCACCATCCTGGAGAACGTCCGCGCCGGCGGCATCTTCGGCGAAATGGCGCTGATTGACGATGGCCCGCGAAGTGCGGCCGCTATGGCGGCCGAACGGACCGAGGTCGTCGCGATCGACAAGCCCACGTTCCTGGCTGTCGTTCGTGATCATCCGCAATTTGCGCTGAAAGTCATGGGTTTACTCGCCACCCGGCTGCGCCGAATGAACAAGCAAATATAGCGATATTGCCGGCGACGCGAGGCCCCCGGCAATTTCGGAATTCAGGCTAGCAGCCGTGGCGCGCTAAGCAACGCCGGAACGGCCAGCCCCCCCAACCCCAGCGATCCGCGCAGATGTGGCGCCACCGGAAACAATACCGACGATAATCTACCGGGGTAGCTAGTGATTGATTGGCCTCGATGCCGTTAAGCGGCACGAGCGGCGCGGCCTGGATGCTCGAGGCCGCTGCTACCGAGAGGCCGACTGTGAAAATTGAAGCCGCAATGAGTGGTGTAATACGCATATTCGACTCCGTTTATTGATTGAAAGTCGCGCAACGCAAAGGATGCGTGCGCGCGCAATCTTTATCCTACCGGCTGAATAATATCTGAATGTCAGTCAGATCCCGGCGACCTCAATGAATTGTAAAGAGTCGAATAGAAATCGCGCCAATTCCCTGGGAACCGCCTTACACCCCGATGCCGGCTCCGTCGCACAAGCAATAAACCGCCGACGATTACAAGGGGTTCGCATCAGGCGAACGTCACCCACCGCGAGACGAGACGCCTGCTTGCAGGGGAGGATAATTTTTCCCATCTTCCGGCGGCAAGAAGAAGGATTGGAAGATGCATCCCAAGGTCCGCGAGGCCCTGCTCTATACCGGCGTGAACTTGAGTGCGACCATCATCGATTACACCGTCTTCCTTACCCTCACCCATGCTTTCGGATTGCCGATCCTTCAAAGCATCATCGGCTATTCGGTGGCCACGATCGTAAACTACGCATTGATGCGAACGCTCGTATTCCGCCACGGACTATCGCCCAAATCCGAACGGCGCCGGTTCGTTGAATATCTGGGCACGAATGCCGTCGGGCTATTGATAACAGCCATCGTCATTTGGGTAACAGTGCACGAATTGGGCTTGCGGCCCATCGAAGGCAAAACCATTTCCGTACTGATCTGCTTTGTGTCGCTATATTACGTCCGCACGCGCATCGTCTTCGGCAAGGAAGCCGACGTAGCGGCTGCAGATCGCCGCGAACGTCTGGAAGCTAGAAGTTTACGTGCTGAATGACATAGCTTCCCGCCGCCGCAATAATACCGGCCAGAAGAACGTACGGCAGCACGGAAACCAGCACCATCAAGAGTTCGACGAACGCTTTGAAAATCTGTTCGGCGGCGTGCCACAGCTGGAAGAAGCCGCGGTAGAGCACATAGACGATCGCGATGACGGCGATGGCCAATACCGCGATCTTCCAAAACGGCAAGGCCTGCCAGTCGGACTGAAATATCGTGAACATCTGGCCGAACGACCATTGCCAGACGAGTTCGACGAACCTGAAGATCGCGTTGATGCCCTGCTGGAGCAGGTTGACGATTTGATCGATGATCTGCCGCATGCCCCATATCCCTCTTCGGATCCCGTCCCCAGCAACGCATTAACCTTGTACTTGGTTCGGGTCTAACTTTCGAAAATCTGGCAGCCGGCCGCGAAAATCAGCGAAGCGTTGCATTTTTTGCTCACTTCCTCGAATTGGTTGCGCTTTCCAACGCTTTTCCCTATAAACCGGCTCAGAGCCGCCCGGCGAGGCATGCCGTGGCGGTTCTTATGCTTTTGATAATCAAGCGGAAACCGCAAAAAGCATCCCTTCGCAGGACCGACAGCTTCGCAGCTGCCGAGAGTGCGGACGCCGCAAGGCATCCGCATTTTGGTTTGGAAACGAACCCAGGCACGCAGCGCCTAAAGCTCGCCTCAGCTCTTCGGACCCGTCGGGGCCGGGGCCGCAAGGCGGCTCGGCGCCAGCGCCGCCCCCGCGGAGGGCCAGGACGCGAAGCGCGCAAGCGCGAGCATTCGGTGCGGACCGTGAGCGAAAAAGGACAAGCAAAATGCCAAAGATGAAAACGAAGAGCGGCGCGAAGAAGCGTTTCAAGATGACGGGCACGGGCAAGGTCGTAGCAGCCCAGGCCGGCAAGCGTCATGGCATGATCAAGCGGACGGCGAAGTTCATTCAGAAGGCTCGCGGTACGGGCGTCCTGAATGATTCTGACGCCAAGATCGTCAAGAAGTACATGCCCTACAGCCGTTGAACTTTGTCCGCCGCGAGGGCTCCCTGCGGGGCACACGCGGCCAACAATGATCCACAGCACACGCATCTCTTGAAGCACTGAATTCGAGGAGTTTCTCCATGGCCCGCGTCAAACGTGGCGTTACCGCCCACGCCAAGCACAAGAAAGTCATCAAGGCCGCGAAGGGCTATTATGGCCGTCGCAAGAATACGATCCGCGTTGCTAAGCAGGCGGTCGAAAAGGCCCAGCAATACGCCTATCGCGACCGCAAACGCCGCAAGCGCAATTTCCGTGCGCTCTGGATCCAGCGCATCAATGCGGCCGTGCGCGAGCATGGCCTGACTTACGGCCGCTTTATCAATGGCCTCTCGAATCTCGGCATCGAGGTTGACCGCAAGGTTCTGTCGGACATTGCGATCAACGATCCGGCGGGCTTCAAAGCTCTCGTCGACAAGGCTGCCGGCGCCGCAAGCTCGCCCGTCGCCAAGGCCGACGAGGACAAGGTCAAGAAAGCGGCTTAAGTCGCTTTCTTTCGCCACTCTAACGTCATCCGGCCCGAAGGCCGGGATCTATCCAAGTCGAGGTTTCAAGCGGATCTGGACGGGTCCCCGCCTGCGCGGGGATGACGTTGGCAGGAGGCGGTGTCATTACGCCCAGCCAAATGCGAGCGCTCTATGAGCAATGAACTCACTACGCTGGAAACCGACCTGCTTGCCGAGATTGCCGGTGCCGGCGATCTCGCCGCGCTCGACGCTGTCCGCGTTTCGGCCCTCGGCAAAAAAGGCCGTGTTTCCGAGCTGATGAGCAAACTCGGCTCCCTGCCGCCGGACGAGCGCAAGAGCTTCGGTCAGACCGTGAACGCGCTGAAGACGAAGATTGCCGAGGCACTCGATGCCCGCAAGGCGGATCTCGAAACCGCAGCTCTCGACGAACGCCTCAAGACCGAACGTTCCGACGTCACATTGCCGGTGCGCCTCGGCCCTGTCGCCGACGGGCGCATTCATCCCGTCTCTCAGGTCTTGGACGAAGTCGTTGAGATCTTCGCCGACATGGGCTTCTCGGTCGCCGAAGGGCCGGACATCGAAACCGACGAGATGAACTTCGATAAGCTCAACATCCCGGCCGAGCATCCCGCGCGTCAGGATCACGACACGTTCTATTTCTCCCCGAAGGCCGATGGTTCGCGCCTGCTTCTGCGCACACACACCAGCCCGGTTCAGATTCGAACGATGGTCTCGCAGAAACCGCCGATCCGCATCATCGCGCCTGGCCGCGTCTATCGCATGGACAGCGACCAGACCCACACACCGATGTTCCATCAGGTCGAAGGCCTCGTCATCGACGAGACGACGCACATGGGACATTTGAAATGGGTGCTGCAGGAATTCTGCAAGGCCTTCTTCGAAGTCGACGAAGTCAAGATGCGGTTCCGCGCCTCGCACTTCCCCTTCACCGAACCATCGATGGAAGTCGATATCGGCGCCGAGGCGATCGGCAAGCCGGGTCAATGGCTGGAAATTCTCGGTTGCGGCATGGTGCATCCGAACGTCCTGCGAAATTGCGGCCTCGATCCCGAAAAATACCAGGGCTTCGCCTTTGGCGTCGGCCTCGATCGGCTGACGATGCTGAAGTATGGCATCCCCGATCTGCGCTCGTTCTTTGCTGGCGACCTGAAGTGGCTAAGCCACTACGGCTTCTCGATGCTCGACGTCCCCACTCTCGGCGGCGGGCTGTCGTCGTGACCGCGATCTCGATAAATATTCCCCGTCATCCTCGGCCGAGCACGCGCCCCATGCGCGGCGAAGGCGGGGCTCAGACGTGCGAGGATGACGCAATATGAAATTCACGCTGTCCTGGCTGAAGGACCACCTCGAAACCGACAAGTCCGTCGACGAGCTCGCCACCACCTTGTCGGCGATCGGCCTCGAAGTCGAAGGCGTCGAAGATCCGGCCAAAGCGCTCGGCCCCTTCAAGATCGCCCGCATCGTCGAAGCCAAGAAGCATCCGAACGCCGACAAGCTCCAAGTCGTTCAAGTCGAGATCGGCAAGGGTCAGCCGCTGATGGAAGTCGTCTGCGGCGCACCGAACGCCCGCGCCGGCATGGTCTCCGTCTTCGCTCCGCTCGGCACGTATATCCCTGGCTCGAAGATCACGCTCGAAAAGAAGCCCGTTCGCGGCGTCGTCTCGAACGGCATGATGTGCTCAGCCGCCGAGCTTGAGCTTTCCGAGGAAAGCGAAGGCATTCTCGATTTGCCCGCTGAATGGGCCGATAAGGTCGGCGAGCGCTACATCGATGCCGCTGGCCTCAACGATCCCATCATCGAGGTGAAGCTGACGCCCAATCGTCCCGATTGCACCGGGGTCCGCGGCATCGCTCGCGATCTCGCCGCCGCCGGAATGGGAACCCTGAAACCAGAGCCCAAACTCGCGCCGCTCAATGAAGCCTTCGACTGCAAAATCCCGGTCAAACTCGACTTCACGCCGGAGACGGCCAACGCCTGCCCGGTCTTCGCCGCGCGAACTATTCGAAACGTAACGAACGGTGCTTCTCCGGATTGGATGCGGAACCGGCTGAAGGCCGCTGGCCTTCGTTCCATCAATGCCCTGGTCGACGTCACAAATTATATTTCGCTCGATCGCGGCCGGCCTCTGCACGTCTACGATGCTCATAAGATCAAGGGCACGCTGCACGCCCGCCTCGGCAAGAACGGCGAAAAATTCCTCGCCCTCGACGGCAAGGAATACTCCATCGATGACACGATGTGCGTTATTGCCGATGACACTGGTCCGCTCGGTCTCGGCGGCGTGATGGGTGGCGAAAGCACGGGCTGCACGCCCGAGACCACAGCCGTCCTGATCGAAAGCGCTTACTTCGATCCGGTCCGAACGGCCGCCACAGGCCGGAAGACCGGACTCGTCACCGATGCCCGCTACCGGTTCGAGCGCGGCGTCGATCCGGCGTCCGAACGTCCCGGTCTCGATCTCGCAACCGACATGATCCTGAAGTTCTGCGGCGGCGAAGCGTCCAAAGCCAAGGTCGCGGGCAAAGAGCCGATCAATGAGCGCGTCATTCCGTTCGATTATGCACGCATTGAAAAGCTCTCGGGCGTCAAGCTCGCCGACAAGGATATCTCGGACATCTTGAAGGCGCTCGGCTTCACGATCGCAGGCAAGCCCAGCGCAGCGAAAGTGACCGTTCCGACCTGGCGGCCGGATGTCCATGGTCCCGCCGATCTGGTCGAAGAAGTCGTGCGCATCGCTGGTCTCGACCGCATCCCGGCGACTCCATTGCCGCGCGTCGACGGCATCGCCCGCGCCGTTCTGACCGAAAAACAAAAACGCGCACGCCGCGCTCGCCGGCTGCTCGCCGCGCGCGGCTTCGTTGAAGCCGTCACCTGGAGTTTCATTCCTAAAGGCGAGGCAACACACTTTGGGGGCGGCGCGTCGGAACTAGATCTCGGCAATCCGATCTCAGTTGAAATGTCGTCGATGCGCCCGGGCTTATTGCCGGGGCTGCTGACGGCCGTCACGCGCAATCGCAATCGCGGAACCGCTGACGTGTCGCTGTTCGAACTTGGCCAGGCCTACCGTGGTGAAAAGCCCGAAGACCAATATTTGAGCGCCGCCGGCGTTCGGGCGGGAACTTCGCATTTGTCAGGCTCGGGCCGTCACTGGAGCGGCAACGCCGGAGCCGTCGGTGTATTCGACGTCAAAGCCGATGTCTTCGCGGCCCTGGCCTCACTTGGTCTCGATCCGGCGAAAGCCCAAATCACGCGCGACGCACCGTCGTGGTATCACCCTGGCCGATTCGGTGCGCTGAAACTCGGGCCGAAAACCGTTCTCGCCTATTTCGGCGAAGTCCATCCGGCGACGCTCAAGTCGCTCGACGTCGACGCGCCCGTCGCGGCATTCGAGATCTTTCTCGACGCCCTTCCGCCGGAAAAGAAAAAGGCCCGTGCCAAGGCTGCGCTCACCACTTCTGATCTTCTGCCCGTGACCCGCGACCTCGCGTTCATTGTGCCGAAGGACGTTGCGGCTGGTGACGTTCTGAAAGCCGCTGCCAATTCCGACAAAGCTTTGATCAAAAGCATCAATGTTTTCGATGTCTTCGAAGGCGGGAGCCTTGCGGCCGAAGGCAAGAAATCTGTCGCCATCGAAGTGACCATTCAGCCTGCGACTGAAACCCTCACCGATCAGGCCATTGAAACGATCACAGAAAAAATCATTACAGAGGTTAAAAAGGCAACCGGCGGAGACTTGCGCTCCTGAGGCTGCCGGCATGACACTGCGCATGAGGCCAAAATGAATTCGCTCTCCCCCGCGCCGACAACGCTAGCCGACAGCGCGACAGAAAAGCAGCCCTACCGCATCATCGTTGTTGGAGGCGGCGCGGGCGGCCTTGAACTCGCGACACAGCTTGGCAACAAGCTCGGACGATCCGGCAAAGCCGAGATCACACTCGTCGATAGATCTCGGACCCACATCTGGAAACCGCTGCTGCACGAGATCGCCGCCGGCAGCATGGATACCGGCCGCCACGAAATGGCCTATCAGGCCCAAGGCCACTGGCACGGGTTCCGCTACCGCTATGGCGAGATGATCGGTCTCGATCGCGCGAACAAACGCGTCCACCTTGCCGCGACCTATGACGAGGATGGCCGCGAGATCACGCCAGACCGCTGGTTTCCCTACGACACGCTGGTCATTGCGGTTGGAAGCGTCTCGAACGACTTCGGGACACCGGGCGTGAAAGACAACGCGATCATGCTCGACACACCCGAGCAGGCCGAGCGTTTCAATCGCCGCCTGTTGAACGCCTGCGTCCGAGCTTATGCCCAGCCAGGGCCCGTTCGGCCGGGTCAACTCCACGTCGCTATCATCGGCGCCGGCGCGACCGGCACCGAACTCTCAGCCGAGTTGCATCACGCGGCGCGCGGCCTCGTCGCATTCGGCCTGGACAAGATTGATCCGGAAAAGGATTTCAAGATCACTCTGATCGAGGCGGCGGATCGGATCTTGCCGGCTCTTCCCGAACGCCTTTCGAAAGCGACCTCAGATATCTTGAAAGATATCGGCGTCGAAGTTCGCACCGGCAGTCCCGTGACCCAGGTGAACGCCGAAGGCGTAACGCTTGCCAACGGCGTCTTCATTCCGTCCGAACTAGTCGTTTGGGCCGCCGGCGTCAAAGGTCCGGAGGTTCTATCGAAGCTCGACGGCCTCGAAATCAGCCGCATGAACACGCTCGTCGTGAAACCGACTCTGCAGACGACGCGGGACGACAACATATTCGTCATCGGCGATGCGGCGTATCTCGTCCCGGACGGCCAGACCGCGCCTATTCCGCCGCGCGCCCAAGCCGCGCATCAGCAATCGAGCCATCTCGTCC
>JBEVLH010000233.1:0-7677 GCA_040509255.1 Hyphomicrobium sp.
GATCGACCGAAACGATCGTTGCGAGCAGCGTGGTGGTGCCGGTCGTTCCGCCCGTGACGAGGTTTCCGATCGAAACGCGGCGGTCGCCGATGCGGCCGGCGATCGGCGCCGCCAGTTCGGTGAATTGCAAATCGAGGTCCGCCTGCCGGGTCGAGGCCTCGGCTGCGGTCACGTTGGCTTGCGCGACCCGTTCCGCTTGCACACGTTGATCGAGCGATTGCTGGGTTATGACGGTGCCGACCGGAAGACCCTTGCCGCGCTCGAGATCACTCTCGGCGAACGCCAAATTTGCCTTGCCCTGTTCGATTGCGGCTTTAGCCTGATCGAGCGCAGCCTGGAACGGCCGACGGTCGACGGTGAAGAGCGGATCACCGACCTTGACCATCTGGCCATCTGTGAAATGGATTTTGTCGAGATACCCGGAGACGCGCGCGCGTATCTCAACGTAGTCGAGGGCGATGAAGCGGCCGACGTATTCATCGTAATCCGTCACGACCTTTTTGGTGGGCTTTGCGACCGTCACCTGCGGCGCTGGCGGTGGCGCGGATTGAGCGGCAGATTTCTCTTCTCCGCATCCGGCGAAACCCGCCGACAGAAGCAGCAAAACCGCAGTGATAGGGGCGGATCGCTTGAACACGCGTTCTTCTCCATCTCGAACGATTACCGTCTGCGTCGCGCCTCGACGCAATCGCATTTGGACAGTGAACGTCAAATAATTGAATGGCGCGCCTGAGCACGTCCACCCGTCGCAATTTTCTTAGGTTCACCCAGACAGCGTCGCGCTGGCGAAACACCGATGACACGCCCGGGAAGTCATGTTAGCGAGTCACGCGCGCAGTTACCGATCGGTAACATTACAGCTAACGAGCACTAACAATATCGTCAAGGGGCGATGGGTTCGACACCAAACAAAGACCTGCACAGCTCCGCCGAGTTGCGCACGAAGATCAGCGCCAAGCTCGAAGGTATCGCGCCGCGCGCGCGAATTTTGCTTGCAGCGTCCGAACTTTTCTATCGGTTCGGCGTCCATCCGGTTGGCGTGGAGACGATCGCCGAGGCCGCGCTCACCAACAAGATGACGCTCTACCGACACTTCCGCTCGAAAGATGACCTCATCGTCGCCTATGTCGAGCAATTTGCGAACGAAAACATCGCGGTTCTGGACAGACTGCTTGGAGACGAAGCGGGTAGTCCCGAGCAGAAGCTTGGCGCGTGGGTCGACCATATCGAAGACATTCTGACGAATGATCGCGAGCGCGGGTGTGCGCTTGCGAATGCCGCCGTCGAACTTGACGTCCGGCATCCGGCACGAGCGGTGATCGAAGGCTACAAGCAGCGCAAGCATGATCGCCTCGTAGAGGTGTTTCGCGCCGCGCGCTACCGTGAGCCGGAGCTGCTGGCGGATGAGGTTTTTCTGCTTTTTGAAGGCGCGCGCATCAGCCTTCAGTGCGGCGGCAAGGGGCCGGCGTCGCGGCTCGTCTCGATGCTGCGAGGTCTGCTTGCCTCAAGCCCGCGCGTCGCCGCCGGCTAGAGGCAGCAGCTCGAAACCACGCGGTCAGGCGATGCGTCCCCTGCACATCTTATAGGCGATCCGCACAAGCTCCCGGCAGGGCGAGATGCAGGAGGCTCCAGAAATCTACGCATTTGTGGCCAATCGGGGCTGGCACGACACATGCAATTGCTGTCGTCATAACGCCTCTAGGGTTCCGGCTTTCCCAAGCGTCAGGTCCGAGAGAGGCTCTCCCGCTTCGCGAACAGCGCGGCGGAGCCACGGCGGGATAAAAGCCCGGGAGACCTACACCGCGAGTTGCTTCGGCTCTCGAACGGACAGGCCTCCCTCCGTGCGCGTCTCCCGCGCGTCTTCGAGGACCCCCCGTTCCCTGACTCGACGCTGCCTGCGGTCCGATGAGTGGCCAGCACAAGGGGTTAGGTATGCGCTCTTCCATCAAGACAATTCTGAAAGCTGCAATCGGCACCGCGGCAGTGATGGGGTTCGCCCTGTCGCCCGCATCCGCCGCCGAGAAAAAGGACTTCAAGGTCGCCTGGTCGATCTACGTCGGCTGGATGCCGTGGGGATATGCCGCCGATTCCGGCATCGTGAAGAAATGGGCCGACAAGTACGGCATCAACATCGAGGTCAAGCAGTTCAACGACTACGTCGAATCCATCAACCAGTACACGGCCGGCTCGTTCGACTCCGTGACGGTAACGAATATGGATGCGCTATCGATTCCGGCCGCCGGTGGGGTCGACACGACGGCAGTCATCGTAGGTGACTTCTCGAATGGTAATGACGCGGTCATCCTGAAGAACAAAGACAAGCTCGCCGACATCAAAGGCCAGAACGTCAATCTGGTCGAGTTCTCTGTGTCCCACTATCTTCTCGCGCGCGCGCTTCCCACGGTCGGACTGGCCGAAAAGGATCTGAAGGTCGTCAACACATCCGATGCCGACATGGCCGCGGCCTATAAGACGGCTGACGTTACTGCCGTCGTTACCTGGAAGCCGATCGTGTCGACCATCCTTGAATCACCCGACGCGCATAAGGTTTTCGACAGCTCGCAGATCCCGGGTGAGATCATCGATCTCATGGTCGTCAACACAGCGGTCCTCAAAGACAATCCGAAATTCGGCAAAGCGCTGGTCGGCATCTGGTACGAGACGCTCGCCACGATGAAGGACGGTACGACGTCGAAGGAAGCGATGGCCAAGGCGTCCGGCACGGACCTCAAGGGCTTCGACGAGCAGCTTGCGACGACGAAACTGTTTTCCGAACCGAAGGACGCGGTTGCATTCGCCACCAGCGGCGACCTGAAGAAGACGACAGAACTCGTCTCGAAATTCTTGTTCGAGAAATCGCTGCTCGGCAAAGATGCAAAGTCGGAAGGCGCTATCGGCGTCGAGTTCCCCGACAAGACGGTGTTCGGCGACAAAGCCAACGTAAAGTTCCGTTATGACGCGACATACATGAAGGAAGCCGAAGAAGGTAAGCTCTAGAGCTAGCTGGTTTCATTTCCCAATCAGAAAAAGCAGGAAGGCGAATTCGATGCGCGCCATCAACTACCGCCCGGACAGAACATGGCGCCTCGCTCTCGCCCTCCTGCCTTTCGCTCTTCTTTGCTTTGCATACGTCATCGGTTCGGGCGTCCGACTTGCAGAAAATCCCAACGACAAACTGCTGCCGAGCTTTTCGAAAATGGGCGAGGCGATCGACGCTTACGCGCTGAAGCCGGATACGAGGACGGGCGACTACCTTCTCTGGGAAGATACGACCGCGAGCCTGACGCGGCTTGTGACCGGCCTTGCGATTTCGACAATCATCGCGCTGGTTTTCGGCATCATGCTTGGATTGCTGCCGGTCGCGGGAGCGACGTTCGGCCCGGTGATCGCGGTGCTCTCGATGGTGCCACCCCTCGCCTTACTTCCTATTCTCTTCATCGTGATGGGTCTCGGGGAAGCATCAAAGATCACGCTCATCGTCGTCGGCACGTCGCTGAAGCTCATTCGCGATATCGCGCTCAGGGTGCAGGATATTCCGCGCGAACAGCTCATCAAGGCGCAGACGCTTGGCGCCTCGACCACGCAGATCGCGTTGCGGGTGGTGTTGCCCCAGACGGTTCCGCGTCTCATCGACTCGGTCCGCTTCGAGATCGGACCGGCGTGGCTTTTTCTGATTGCAGCCGAAGCGATCGCTGCTGATTCCGGACTCGGATACCGCATCTTTTTGGTCCGCCGATATCTCTCGATGGATGTGATCCTGCCTTATGTCGCGTGGATCACCCTTCTTGCTTTCGTGATGGATCTGGGCTTGCGCATTCTGCAACGAAAAGCCTTCCCATGGTTCGCGCAAGCGAGGGCCCAATGAACGCGATCGTGTTCGACAAGGTCTGGAAGGAATACGGCGATCACGTCGTTCTCGAGCAGATCGATCTCACCATCGAGCCACGCTCGTTTGTTGCGCTCGTCGGCCCGTCCGGTTGCGGCAAGACGACCTTTTTGCGCATGCTGCTCGGCGAAGAACGGCCGTCGCGCGGCAGCATCGTCGTGGCGGGCCAGCCGCTGAAGGCGGAGCCTGACGCAGATCGCGGTGTCGTCTTTCAGCGGTACTCGGTCTTTCCGCATCTAACCGTGCTCGGCAATGTCGTCATCGGACGAGAGTTCGAAAAGGGCGGCGGTCTTGGCCGGCTGTTTGGCGCCAAAAGGAAACAGGCCGAGGCCGAAGCGCACGAGCTGCTGACGGCGGTGGGCCTAACAGGGCATGAGAGCAAATACCCGGCCTCGCTATCGGGCGGCATGCAGCAGCGTCTCGCGCTCGCGCAAGCGCTGATGCGGCGGCCAAGGATTTTGCTTCTCGACGAGCCGTTCGGCGCACTCGATCCGGGCATTCGCGCCGACATTCACGTCCTTATGCGGCGCATCTGGAACGAGTCTGAGTTGACAGTCGTAATGGTCACCCACGATCTCAGCGAAGCCTTTGAGCTCGGCACGCGCATCATCGCGTTCGAACGACCGCGCAATCGTCCGGAAGAAGCAGAGCGCTACGGCGCGCGCCTTTCGGCCGATATAGCGCCCGGTATCAACGGCGTGACGCCTCCCAAGGGCGCCACGATCACCAAGGATATCGAGATCTGGCCGGCGAAGGTCGCCGGGTCTCCGGGAGTGACCACGAGGCACGGTCATTCGGGGCCAAAATCTTAGGTTTTTCGACTTCCGTCAGGGACGACCCTCGGCGGCCTATCACCAACCCGGGACGGCCCGGAATGCCTGCAGCCGCCCTTGCAAGGGCATCTGCATCGGGAGCGACAGATGGGGAACTTGATTTATACGGACACACTGCCGGGCGGGAAGCACTGGTCGCTTCTCATGCGGAGAAACATGCGACTGCGGCTGACCGATGTCGAAGGCGGCGCCAACATCGGCATGCTGTTTTACAATCCGCAGAACCTGCTGGAACGCTACAACGCGCCTGACACGCTTAAATGCCAGCACACGTTCAAGCTGACGACCGGACATTGTCTCTATTCCGACATGGGGCGGATCTTCTGTTCCATCGTCGCCGATACGTTCGGCTGGCATGAGACGGTCGCAGGCAACACCACGAAGGCGATTGTCGCGCGCAAGTGGGGCGAGAAAAGCTATCAGGCCGCACGCAATGACTGGCAGCAGAACGGCCATGACAGCTTCCTTGTCGAGGGCGCGAAGTACGGCCTGACGCGGCGCGACCTCGCCGCCAACGTCAACTGGTTCAGCAAGATCGTCGTCGCCGACAACGGTGCGATGTCGCTTGATTCAGCGGCCGCGAAAGCCGGCGCTCGGGTCGAATTGCGGTTCGAGATGGATACGCTGGTGCTCTTTCACACCTGCGCGCATCCGTTCAATCCCGCCAATAGTTATCCACGCAAGGCCGGGCAGTTCGAGATCTTCGACGGCCCCCCGGCTGAGGCCGACGATCCCGCCCGTCTGTCGCGACCGGAAAATGCTCGCGGTTTCGAGAACAACCGGATCTTCCTCGCCGGCTGCGGGGAGGTCCACTGATGATCAAGGAAAGCGCATTTCACGATGCCGACGCGATCTATCGGCGTGTCGTTCCAGCCGGCGATTATTGGATGCACGTCGTGTGCGAGGGCGAGACATTCCGCATTCTGGATCTCGAAGGCAATCAAGCGGCTGACACGCTCTTCTTCAATGCTGATGATCCGGGCGAGCGCTATTCCGCTTCCGACACCATTCGTGAGCAAGGAAACATTTATCTAAGCGCGGGAACCGTGCTTCGGTCGGATCTTTGCCGTCCGATGCTGACGATCACGGCGGATACCGTCGGCCGTCACGACACGCTTGGCGGAGCTTGCGCGACGGAAAGCAATACGGTGCGCTACGCGCTCGATAAAAAGTCGATGCATGCGTGCCGCGACAGCTACATGCTGGCAATCGCAGAGAACGAGCACTACGGACTGTCGAAGCGCGACATCGGGCATAACATCAACTTTTTCATGAACGTGCCGGTGACGCCCGACGGCGGCCTGACATTCGAAGACGGCCTCTCGGCGCCGGGCAAGTACGTCGAGATGACAGCCCACATGAACGTCATCGTGCTGATCTCGAACTGCCCGCAGCTCAACAATCCGTGCAACGCCTACAATCCGACGCCGATCGAAGTGCTCATCTGGGCGAAGGGGGCGTAACGCACATGTTTCGAAAAGTGCTGATTGCCAATCGCGGGGCCATCGCCTGCCGCATCATTCGAACGCTCGACCGGATGGGGATTTCGAGCGTCGCCGTCTACTCGGAAGCGGACCGCCATTCGATGCACGCCATGCAGGCTGGCGAGGCGATCGCCATCGGCCCCTCCCCTGCGTCTGAAAGCTATCTGAAATACGACGTCATTCTCGAAGTTGCAAAGAGGACGGGCGCAGAAGCGATCCATCCGGGTTATGGCTTCCTGTCGGAAAATCCCGAGTTCGCGGAAGCGTGCGAAGCGGCCGGGATCGTCTTTATCGGCCCCAAAGCGCAGCACATGCGCGCCTTCGGATTGAAGCATAAGGCGCGAGAACTCGCTGAAGAGGCCAACGTGCCGCTGGCGCCGGGTTCCGGACTGATCCGCGACATCGATCATGCCAAGAGCGAAGCCCACCGTATCGGTTATCCGGTGATGATCAAGAGCACCGCCGGCGGCGGCGGCATCGGCCTGCAACTCGTTTCGTCGGCGGACGAAATCGCGCCGATGTTCGAGCGCGTTGAACGACTGGCGCGTAACAACTTCAAGGACGCCGGCATCTTTATCGAGAAGTACGTGGCGCGCGGCCGGCACGTCGAGGTGCAAATTTTCGGCGACGGCAAAGGCAATGTCGTGTCGCTTGGTGAGCGAGACTGCTCGGCGCAGCGGCGCAACCAAAAGGTCATCGAAGAGACTCCCGCGCCGCATCTGCCGGAAGAGACGCGCGCGGCGCTCTGGGAGACGGCGCGCCGGCTCGGTCAGTCGGTAAATTACGAGAACGCGGGCACAGTCGAATATCTCTTCGACGCCGAGACAAACGCTTTTTACTTCCTCGAGGTGAATACGCGGCTACAGGTTGAGCACGGCGTTACGGAAGAGGTTGTGGGCGTCGATCTGGTTGAGTGGATGGTTCGTCAGGCAGCGGGTGAGTTGCAGCTGCCGGCGCAGAACTCGATCGTTCCGAGCGGGGCATCCATTCAGGTTCGACTCTATGCCGAGGATCCGGGCCGCGACTTTAGACCGAGTTCAGGCCGCTTGACCGAGGTCGCGTGGCCGTCCAATACCCGCATCGAGACATGGGTGCAGAGCGGATCGGAGGTTTCACCCTTCTATGACCCGATGATCGCGAAGATCATCGTCCGAGGCGCATCGCGCGAGGATGCATTGGCCCGGCTGCAGACGTCGCTCAGCGAAACGCGGATCGGCGGCCTCGAAACCAATCTCGATTATCTGCGCCAGCTTTCACGCTCGGAAATTTTTGCTGCCGGCGAGATGTTGACGCGGACCCTGCAGACGTTCGCCTACAAGGCTAATACCATCGAGGTTTTGTCACCCGGCACGCAGACGACGATTCAGGACTGGCCGGGGCGGCTCGGTTACTGGGCCGTGGGCGTACCGCCGTCGGGGCCGATGGACCCGCTCTCGCACAGGCTCATCAATCGGCTGCTTGGCAACGACGAAAA
>JBEVLH010000234.1:0-3708 GCA_040509255.1 Hyphomicrobium sp.
AGGCTGGCCGGTTGCTGCGAGACGAGGATCGGGTGACGCTGCTCGGGATCGATGATCTGCCAGCCTGCAACCTGCGGTCCCAGCGCCCGGTCGTGCTCGCATCCGCCCGCGATGACGGTAACAAGCCCGATAGCGACAATCCTGGCCAACCTTAGCCGTGGTATCTGAGGGCCGCCGGCTTTCCTGCTCTTCATCTGCATGACGCGTCTTGCCCCAATCATTCGACAATAAAGCCGTAGTCACCCTTCAGGCCGCCGGAGGGCATACTTTCGCTCCTGCCGTAGATCCGATTGAGATGGCCGAGAAAATCCGCTTTGAGATCGGTTGCGGGTGCCAGCCCATCGGTCGGCGCGGCAAGCTGCTGGCGCGACGTCGGCTGCACGACGTACGGCGTCACGATGACGACCAGTTCCGATTCCTCGTTCTGGAAGTCGCGGCTGCGAAACAGCGTGCCAAGGATCGGAACGTCCTTCGCGCCCGGAAGCCCATCGAAGTTCTGCTGTGACTTGGTGCTGATGAGCCCTGCCAGAGCAAGCGATCCGCCCGATGGCAGTTCGACGACCGTCTTCGCCTGGCGCGTATCGAACACAGGGTTGTTGGCGATGAACTGCGCGATGTCGCTGACGCTGGTATCGATCTTCAGGCTGATGCGGCCTTCCGAAAGAACGACCGGAGTGAAGCTAAGCTGCACACCGAATTTCTTGAACGCGACCGAGCTCACGCCCGATTGCGTGTCGATGCCGGTGACGTAGGGCACCTCGCCGCCTGCCAGGAATTCGGCCGATTCACCGGAGACCGCGGTGAGATTGGGTTCTGCAAGCGTCCTTATGAGACCATCGCGTTCGAGCGCGCGGATGGCCGTTTGGACGGTATTGCCACCGCTCCCGAACTGGGACGTGACGCCGCTGTTCTGGAACGTGCCGCCGGCGCCCGAATTGATGCTGCAGAGCTGCCCGACTGTACAGCCGGCTGCCGCCGCCGTCCCGATGCCGATCTGCGGAAGCTGCCCGAGCCCCTGCGCGACCGAGATCGGGAACGAGTTCGCGGTCAAAAGCTGCGTGGCGAAGCTTCCCGACTGCACCATCGCGCCGAGGTTGACACCCATTTGCTTCAGAAGCGTGCGCTTGACCTCGGCCACCGTCACCTTGAGCATCACCTGCTCTTCGGCCTCAACCGTCAGCATGTTGATGACCGAATCTTTCACTTGGTTCTTATCGCCCTGTGCGAGAGCGACGCCTTCCTTGGCCGTAAGCGATACGCTCTCCAGCTGCTGCGAGATGAATTGAGCTGAGATGTCGCCGGCTCGCGTCGAGTCGATCGGGTTCTTGACGGTCCCGGTCAGGATGACCGTCTGGTTGAGCATCTCGACCTTGATCGAGGCTCCAGTGATGATCCGGTTGAGCAGCGATTGCAGACCAGCGGTCTCGCGCTCGACATAGACTTCCATCGTCGCGAACTGCTTTCCCGACGTATCAAAGAAGAAGGCGTTGGCTTCGCCCATGCCGCCTTTCGAGAGCAGGAAAACCCGGTTCGAGCTCAGAACCACGGCGTCGATGACCGCCGGATTCGAAACCATCACGTCACGAACGTCGCGCGGAAATTCGACCAGAACGGATTTGCCCAGACCGATCTTCAGGCTCTTCCGGATTGCCCCCGGGCCATCTGGAATGCGGATCAGAGACTGATGCTCGCTTGCATCGTCGCCACCGTAAACTTGCTCGAGCGCTCGCTGCGACTGCGCGTACGCGCTCGAGAAAGCCAGGCCGGCGCCGGCGAACAAAACGATGGCGCGCAAAGCGACGCGCCATGAAAACCATGAATTAATGCGCATGAGGTCCTGAACCTTATGACGACCACTGACGACGAGTACTCAGTTCACGCCATACACACGCGACTTCGCGCCGTAACGAACGACACGCACGGAATTGTCTTTCGGCCTGTCAAGGCTCATGCCGCCTGCCCGGTCCGGATCAGTACGCAGATCGGCGACGCTGCGCAGCGATAACGTGATGTCGCCCAACGCGTTGGCGAGCGCCATCATCTCGGCCTGACGCGGTGTCAGTTCGAGCGTCGCCGTCGAAGCCATACCGTCGGCAGACTTCTTGCCATCCTTCGTCTCGATCTGCTGACCGATCGCCATCACACGGACATTGCGGAAAAGCGTGTCGGCGACGTTCTGCTCTTCTCCGCTGCGATCGCGCAGGCGGCGAATGAGGATGACGTCGACATGGTCGTTGGGAAGAATGAGGCTTCCGGCTGCGGTTTCGGCCCGGATCTTGGTTGAGATGCCGCGCATACCCTGCGGAAGGATCGCTGCGAGCACGCCGCCCTCGCCGGGCTTGATGAGCTTCTCTTTCGTAACGGGCTCACCCGACAGCATCGGCTGGCGCGCGACAGAGCCCGCGAGGTTATGAGTGATGGCACCGCCGTCACCCTGCTTCACGACGTAAGCGTTCGTAACCGCTGCCTTGGGCCAGACGATCCAGCGAAAGTCGGCTTCGTTGACGATCTGTCCGACGGGGATATCGCCGCCCGCGACGAGCACTTCTGTGCTGTCGATTTGCTTCTCGACCGTGACGGGAGCAGGCGGCTGCATCAGCGCGCTCGCGAGATAGTAAGCAAGCGCGGCAGCGACGAGTGCTACCGAATATCCAATAACCTGAGCCCGCTTCATTCCCGCCGCCCTACGACCCAGACAAAATCGTCCAAATCAAAAATGGGGGCGAAACGTCAATTTGAGGTTAATTGATGTATCGCGGTGAAGCGTGTGCGCGGAAACGTTGTAGGCACAGTTATCCGAACGTAAACGGCCACGCTCTTCTGTTTGAGGACGAAACAAGCGGCAGTTTTTATCCGTCGCAGCGGCGACTTACGGCATGATCGACAGAAAGAGGCCAGTTGACGGGAACACGACGAGCGCGCCCGCCGCGATGGCGATGCCGTAGGGAATGGGACCTCTGTCGGTGTGCAGCCGTTCTGCCCAGTGCGGCAGTGCAAATGCCGTCGCCGGGAAGAACTTTCGATACGCCAGAATGGCGGCCGACAGCAAACCACCGAACAGCGTAATCAGCAGGAGATAGTCCAGAATGTGCGCGGCGCCCATCCATACGGCGCCGGCGGCGATGAGCTTGGCGTCCCCGCCGCCGAGCAGATTGAAGGAGAAAAGCCCGAACGTAACGGCCAGTAGGGCGAACCCGATCGCCATGTTCATCCCGAAGACTTCGAGCGGCATCCGCGTCAGCAGCGCGACCACGACGAACGCAGCTACCAGCGCAAGCGGAATGCGGTTGGGAATTTTCATCGTGAAAAGATCATTCGCCGCGGCAAAGGCCATCGCCACCGGAAATGCCATTAGAACGAGAGAGGCCATCGAAGTCATGCTCGAAATCCAGATGCGCGCCGAAGAACGCCGCCATTGTCGGAGATTGAGGTAAAGGCGCGGCTAATGACGGGCAGGCACGACTCTATTTGGCAGCCGTCTGAATGTTGCCGGCAACGTTGTTCAAGCTGCCCCGCAATGTCGATGAGACGTTCGTAAGGCCGGCAACAATAGAGATGCTGACAATTCCCGCGATCAGCGCGTATTCGATGGCCGTCGCGCCACTTTCATCCGCCAAAAAGTCCGCTAGCGCTCGTTGCATCACCACCATCCTGCTCCCCGCTTCCATAGCCGCCGCGCATGAGGCGGGCTCCTAACGTCACTTGACG
>JBEVLH010000235.1:0-4583 GCA_040509255.1 Hyphomicrobium sp.
CAGCAATCGCAACTGCATTCGACGCCGGCGGCAAGACCCGCCAATCTTGGCGTGCCCGTCGATCGTGGTGCTCAGCCATCGTCCCCGCGTCAGCGTCCAAATCCCTCGGACAACACCGGCCCCCCGTCACGGGGACAACGCGCGCAGCCCGCCCTTACTCCGAAGGCGAACGGATCCGCCGCGCCAAATGCTTCACCCGAAAGCTTCGTCGACTATTCCGGGGTGCTGCCCGCCATCGTCGAAATGCATCGATTCTATGCGCGCCAAACCGGCACGCAACATCTCGAGCAACGGCTATCCGAGCTGGAATTGCTCATGCGGGCTGGAACCCCGACGACGTCGCAGAAGTCGCGGCTGCGCGAGCTGTCGGGCGAGATGTCCCAGATCCTCGGCGCCTATCCGCAAGCAGTGGAACTCTTCGATCACATCCACGGCTTGGCGTGATGGACCTCAACGCCGGTATTGCACGAAGTCGGTGAGCGTGCCCATCCGGTCGTAAAGCCTTCGAGCCGTCGCGTTACCATCTTGCGTCGCCCAATACGTTCGCGACGCTCCTCGCCGATCCGCCTCTGCGTAGACGGCCTCAATCAATGCCCGCCCGACGCCCAGTCCACGAGCCTTATCTGCGACGAACAAATCCTCGAGATAGCAGTACCAGGTCATCGACCACGTCGAGCGATGGAACACGAGAGCGGCAATTCCGACGGCAGTCCCAGAGGCGTCTATCGCGACGAGCGCCAGCATGTTGTCCTCGCCGTTGAGCAACCGGCGCCATGTCTGAACAATGACGTCGTCAGGCACCTCGGCTTTGTAAAAAGCGATATAATCACGAAAGAGCCGAACCCACGCCTGCTCGTCGCTCGGGGCCACTGGCCTCACGCTCACCATCTCATCGCTCGCTTCCTCTGGCCGAAGGCGTCGCTCTATCGCGCATTTTATCTGCGATGTCAGCCCTTACAAAAACGTAAGCAGTCACACATCGCGGCACTTCAGTAACAGCGCGAAAATGATCCGCTGGCCCAATCCCCCGTTGCTTGAACATTCATATTTGCCTCCGTATTAGTCCAGTTTGGCTCCCGAAAGCGAAGCGAGAACGATGCGGCAGGTTTCCGTTTATGCCTTGGCTTTTGCGTCCCTGTTGGCGCTCGCCATTTACGATCCCCTCTCGGCAAACATCGAACCAGGAGGGTCGGTCAAAGCGGACGCTTGTACCGGCGATACCACTCGCCTTGGCGTGTCTCGCGTCATCGAAATCGACACGGCAGGTGGCGCCCAAGTCGGGGGCGAAAAGACGGACTCCGAGCACTTGCTCAACGACGGTGAAGTCGTACTGACCTTCGATGACGGCCCACTGAAATCCGTCACCGGACCCGTTCTGAAGGCCCTGGCTGATCAATGCACCAAGGCGACATTCTTCATGGTCGGCCAAATGGCGCTCGCCGATCCTGACATGGTGAAAGCGGTCGCCGCCGGCGGCCATACCGTCGGCACGCACACGTGGTCGCATAAGAATATCCGTGCCATCTCCCTCGCCAAGGCTGACCAGGAAATCGAGGCTGCGATTTCGACCGTGTCGAAAGCTAAGGGAACGCCCGTGGCGCCCCTGTTTCGATTTCCCTACCTGAACGCGACGAGGCCGACCGAAGCCTATCTGAAAAGCCGCAACATCAGCGCCATCTGGATCGACATCGACTCCAAGGATTATCGAACGCGCAGCCCCAAAATCGTGGAGCAGAACATCCTGTCGCAGCTCGCCAAGCAGAAGAAGGGAATCATCCTGATGCACGACATTCACGCTTGGACCGCCGCGCAGCTTCCCGACCTGCTGAAAGAGCTTCACGACCGCGGATACAAAGTCGTTCAGTTGGTGCCCAAAGGCCAGATCGAGACGATCGCGTCGTATGATGCCGCCGCCGAAAAGGCCCTCGCCGCAAAGGCGGCCGCCAAAGCCGCAAATCCCATGGTTGCCCGTGCCATCGTGTGGCCGATGTCCTCCGTACCGGGAACCGACGTCGCCGCTGCATCACCTGCCGGCACGCGACATAAGACATGGTCGCGATCCAGAAAGCTCTCGACCAAGCCTACGATCGCGGATGGCGTAACCGACGGGTCCGAGCCTGTGAAAATTCCCGTAGTCAAAGTAAAAAAATCTTCCAGGACAAAGGACGAAACGCCGTCCTGGGGAATCTTCAATTAATCGCATCGATCACTGGGTCGGAGGGCGAGGCCGGGAACCGCCTCCGCGTCGATGATCAGGCCAGGGGCTGCGGGATTGCCGGCCCATGCTCTGCAATCGCGTCGCGCAGCGCCTGTTCCTTGGTATGATCAAGCGACGTCTTGAGGACGACCCCGCCGGTACCCTTGATGGCTTCTAGTACCTTGTCTTCTGTCATCTTCTTGATTTCAACGAAAAGAGCCGCGCTGCCGGGCTGCAAGTTTCCGGCAAGATCCTTCATGAAATCGTCGTTGATTCCGTAGTCCGCGAGCGCCCCGCCGAGCGCGCCTGATGCCGCGCCCACAGCCGCACCCAAAAGCGGCATCAGGAAGATCATTCCAACAAGCGTCCCCCAGAACCCGCCAGATAGTGCACCGGCCGCGGTGGTATTGATGAGCTGATTAAGCTTCACCTTGCCGCCCTCGTGCTTGACCGCGATGACCGCGTCTCCAATCTCGATCAAATATTCCTTTTGAAGCTGGAACAGCTTCGTACGCATTTCCTCGGCCTTCGCCTCCGTCGGGTAAACAATGACGATGAGATCTGACATGGGCAACTCCGCTTTTCGTCCAGGCGATTCTTTCCCGGGTGCACAGAACCATACCGACTAACTAGAACACTGACGACCCCGAAGCCTGAGCCGGCAACCGCGGTAGATGCGCGACTTAACCGGTCACCCGGCGACTATCAATGTGCAGTCCGCTTAGACGCATGCCGCGTGGACTGCTTGTCGGCCATAAGCCGTCGAAGCTTCGTGGCGTCGCCATGAAGAGTGATGCGCAGATAGGTCGGCAGGCCGCCGTGGCCATCGGCGCCCTCGGCGATCGAAGTAACGAAATCCCCGATCGTTGCGGGACCGCTGAAATGGCGCGTAACGATGTCGTGGTCAGGGTAAACCGCGGCGGCGTCGTCGAACGGCGCCGGAGCAATCTCGATCTCGTAGGTACTGCGTGAATGGAAACGTTGCCCCATGGCCGTAACTCCTGAAACGCCGCTTTGCGGACGATGCCTTCATGTATGGGCTGCAGCCTACGGATCCCGTCCGCATCTTTCTTTCCAAAATGATCCGCGATTTTTTCGAACGCACTATGCTCCGTTCGGGACATGAAACAATCGCGCCGAACGAAATAGGGCTTATGCTTTCTGAATTTTAAGCCGTTGGACGGGTTCCGGAAAGCTTGCCTTCGCCAAATTGCGATCACCCCCCAGCCGGGCGCGGCGTTTTCGAGGCGCAGCGATCCCCACCATAAACCAGGAACTAGACGATGGACGAGACCACTTCACACCAAGCGGGAAATCGCTTCGCGGCGGCCGTGATCGCAAATCACAAAAAGAAATTGGCGGCCTACGCAGCAGCCATCGCCGTGCTCGGCGCCGGCGCGGCTTTCGCCGCCGACAAGCCAGCTAATCATTCACTCATGATGCCGGTCGCCGATCTGACGCAGGCCACAGAAGGCCAGCAGGCCGTTCCGAGCTTCGCCAATCTCGTCGAACGCGTTAAGCCGGCCGTCGTATCCGTCTTCGTTAAGGCCGAGCAGGTGGACGACGTTGCGGACGCGGGCCAAGGTGAGAACTCGCCCGAAGCCCAACCATTTCAGTTCGGCCCACAGTCTGAGCAGCAGAACGGCCGTCCCCAACCGCACTTAATGCAGGCACAGGGCTCTGGCTTCTTTATCTCTGCTGACGGCTATTTAATCACCAACAACCACGTCGTCGATCATGCCAAGAGCGTCGAGATCATGACGACCGATGGCAAGCGCTATAAGGCGAAAGTCGCCGGCACCGATCCCAAGACCGATCTTGCCCTGATCAAGGTAGACGGTTCGAGCGATTTCCCGTTTGTTCGCTTTGCCTCCTCATCCCCGCGCATTGGCGACTGGGTCGTGGCCATGGGCAACCCGTTCGGCCTTGGCGGCACCGTGACGGCTGGAATCGTCTCGGCCAATGGCCGCGATATCGGGTCAGGCCCCTACGATGACTTCATCCAGATCGACGCGCCCATCAATAAGGGCAACTCGGGCGGCCCGACGTTCAACCAGAACGGTGAGGTCGTGGGCGTTAATACTGCAATCTTCTCCCCATCCGGTGGTTCGGTCGGCATTGCGTTCGACATCCCGGCCGAAACTGCGAAGTTCGTCTCGCAGCAACTCCGCGATTCCGGCCAGGTCACGCGCGGTTGGATCGGCGTATCGATCCAGCCCGTAACAGCCGATATCGCCGACAGCCTAGGCCTGAAAGAGGCTAAGGGCGCACTGGTTGACGAGCCGCAAGGCAACGGTCCGGCATCCGAGGCTGGGTTGAAGCCTCAGGACGTGATTGTTTCGGTCAATGACCACCGGATAAAGGACGGCCGCGACCTCGCACGCAC
>JBEVLH010000236.1:0-7710 GCA_040509255.1 Hyphomicrobium sp.
TGCAGCGGGCGAACGACGAGATCCAACGCTTCGCCTACATCGTCAGCCACGATCTCCGGGCGCCGCTCGTCAATGTCATGGGATATACGGCAGAGCTCGAAGCGGGCCTCGCGACGCTCAGCACGCTCTGCGATGATCCGAAGCTCGATGAATTGGCGTCAGGCGACGCTTCGCGCACGGCCATCCGCGGTGATCTGCCCGAATCTATCGGGTTCATACGGACATCGACACAGAAGATGGACGGGCTGATCAAGGCCATCCTGAAACTGTCGCGAGAAGGCCAGCGGGTGCTCCGTCCGGAAACGGTGGATCTGGAGGAGTTCTTCGCCTCCGCGATCGCCTCGGTGCAGCACAGGATAAACGAGGCCGATGCCAAGGTCGAAGTGGTAAAGCCGATGCCGACGATCGAGAGCGATCGACTGGCGCTCGAACAGGTCTTTGGAAATCTTATCGACAACGCATTGAAATATACGTTCCCGGGACGACAGCCCAACCTCACGATCCAGCAATTGGGGAGCCGTTGGGGGGCGATTGTCATCGAGGTTAAGGACAATGGCCGCGGCATCGCCGCCGAAGACGCCGAACGGGTGTTCGACCTCTTTCGACGGGCGGGAGTGCAGGATAAACAGGGCGAGGGAATTGGGCTGGCGCATGTGCGCACGCTGATCCGGCGCCTCGGGGGCGAGATCACGATGACTTCAGAGCTGGGGCAAGGCACGACGTTCCGCGTCATGCTGCCCCGCAAATTGCCGGAGAAGGTTCATGCATAACGAAGGCAAAGCCGTCCAGATTGTGATGATCGAGGATGATGCCGGGCACGCCCGGCTGATCGAGAAAAATATTCGGCGCGCTGGCGTCAACAACGAGATTTTGCCGTTCGCCAACGGAACGGATGCGCTCGCTTTCCTCCTCGGCGCGGATGGCAGCGGGGAACTGAGCTCCCATAAACATCTACTGGTATTGCTGGACTTGAACCTTCCCGACATGACCGGCGTTAGCATCCTCGAGAAGATCAAAGGCAACGTCCACATCAAACGAACGCCTGTCGTCGTTCTGACTACGACCGACGATGAACGCGAAATCCAGCGCTGCTACGACCTCGGCGCCAACGTCTACATCACCAAACCTGTTGATTACGAGAATTTCGCCAATGCGATCCGGCAATTGGGGCTGTTCTTCTCAGTGATCCAGGTTCCGGAAATCAAGTGACCATGGCGTCCCGGGTCCTTTACATCGATGACGACGCGGGCATCGGGCGCTTGGTTCAAAAGACTTTGCAAGCGAGCGGATTCGACGTCGAGGTGGCGCACTCGGGCGACATTGGCCTTGAGCTTCTTCGCACGAAGTCGTTCGACATCATCGCGCTCGATCATCATATGCCGGGCAAGACGGGCCTGCAGGTGATCAAGGAAATCCGCGCGCTACCTAACCCACCGCCGGTGATCTACGTTACGGGCTCGGAAGACAGCCGCGTTGCGGTCGCGGCGCTCAAGGCGGGCGCTATCGATTACGTCTGGAAGGACGTTCAAGGACATTTCCGCGAGCTGCTGACGCAGTCGGTCGTAGCGTCGCTCGAGCAGGAGCGGATGCGCCGCGACATGGAAGCGGCAGAAGCGGAAGTACGGCTGGCACGCGACCGGGCCGAGCTCATGCTGAAGGAAGTCAATCACCGCGTCGCCAACTCGCTCGCGATCGTTGCCGGACTGCTGGCGCTGCAGAAGCATTCGACGGGCGATGTGGGAACGCAGGACATGCTGGATCAGATGAGCGCGCGCATTATCGCGATCGCGGGCGTGCACCGGCGCCTTTACACATCGCATGACGTGACGACCGTCGATCTCAAGGAATATCTGACGAGCCTGATCGAAGACCTCAAGAAAGCGATGGGAGATGCCGGTCAAGATCATCCCGTCCATCTGAGCTGCGTGCCGCTATCGATCGCAACGGACAAGGCCGTTTCCGTCGGCATCGTGGTGACCGAACTCGTGACCAACGCTTATAAGTACGCCTATCCCGATCGGGCCGACGGCGAGATCCGCGTCAACCTCGTAGTGGAAGGAGGGCGGGCCATACTCACGGTGGCGGACGATGGCGTGGGTGTCAGCAACGCCCCCACGACCGGGACGCGTCTGGGCACGCGTGTGATGACGTCGATGACGACCAGTCTCGGCGGGACGCTCGAGTTTGCGCCGACGACGCGGGGCACGCTCGCAGTCTTGCAATTTCCCGCTTAAAAAATCTCGAGCGAAGAACTTACGCGTGAAGGTGGTGGTACTGCACCCGAAGGCATGGGGTATTCGGCAGATCGGGAAACGACGCTACGAAACCGTATTGGCGGCTGTCGATCGGCTGTATCGGCGTCGAGAGATAGATAACCGGCACGCCGTGGGCTTTGACCGCGTCGCAAAAGTGTTTGGTATCTCCGTCGGTATCGAACTCTACCAGGACGGCGTCGATCTTTTTGCGTTCGACCATTTCGAGAGCCGGTTCAAATTTCGCGAAGACGTGCGCGATATCGCCGATGCTCGCCACGCGGTTTCTGAGTTCTGTTCCGCATGATCGAGATCTATCGACCACCACGAATGATTTCGACGCCATGGCACCGTCCTATAGTATAAGCGCTCATCTACAACGCGAACGGACCTCTACGGTTGCGAGCGCCTTCATTTTTGAGCCATAAACAAAACGGGCCCGTTATGACGGGCCCCTCTCGTTGCTCTTAAGGCTGCAATTTGAATGGATGTTTTTGTTCGGTCTGCTTCAGGCGCCTGGGCTTACCGTCATCCCGATCCGAAATGTGCAGGCCGAGGTAGAGCAGAAACCCGAAGATGATCGGTGGCGCGATGACCGATACGAACAACAGCAAATCGTGAAAAATTGCGTCCATGTCGCCTCCTTTCATAAGGCGATAATTCTCACACGGACAAAAGAGTTCCTGCCGCATCTGCTGGTTCGGTACAGACCTGCATTCAGGCGCCCGAAATCTCCGGCAACCCCAAGATTGCGCGGACGGGACCAAAGCTGCGGCGGTGAATGGGTGTGGCGCCCAGCGTCTGCAACGCCGTGAGATGCTGGCGGACCGGGTAACCTTTATGCACGCGCAAGCCGTAGCCGGGATATACGGTGTCCAGCTCGCACATCCGCGCGTCGCGCGAGGTTTTTGCGAGGATGGAGGCGGCGGCAATCGTGAGGCTTTTGGAGTCCCCCCGGATGATGGCCTGCTGCGGGACGGTGATGTCCTTGATCTTGCGCGCGTCGAGCAGGATGTGGTCGGGCAGGCGGTTCAAGCCTTCGACGGCGCGGCGCATTGCAAGAATGCCCGCCCAGTAGATATTCAGCGTATCGATTTCATGAACCTCGGCCCAGCCAACGGACCAAGCAAGCGAAGTCTTTTTGATTTCGACGGCGAGACGCTCGCGGGCGCGGGCATCGAGTTTTTTGGAGTCATCGACGCCGCAGATGCGCGAGCCCGGTTCGAAGATGACGGCCGCCGCGCAGACGGGCCCGGCGAGCGGGCTCATGCCGGCTTCGTCGACGCCGGCAACGAACATTATTCCTTTCGACCACAGCGCGGTTTCGAACCGGACGAGATTGCGCAGCCGCTGACCTTCGGAGCGGTTTTCAAAGCGACGTCGTTCGATGGCGTCAAGCAGAGCTTTCGCGCCGGGGCGGGTATCCGCTCTCAGCGCCGCTTCAACCGCTTTGTCGAGCGGACGTCCTTCGCGCACGTGGCGCAGATTGAGGTCTGACAAGTTGAGTTTCACGTCGGGCTCGATAGCCGCGACGTGAGGCGAGACCGTGGCACGCTGTCACTTTCGGGGCGCTGCAATCAGCCGGGCGTGATGACGGGTGGAATGTCTGGATCTTCGGGCGGCTGATCGGGCGGTACGGGGTTCGCCGGCTCTGGCACAGGATCCGGTTCGCTTGGCTCGCGATTGGGATCGAATTCGGGGTCCGACGCCGGATCGTGAGGATTGCCGGGACGACCGGCGTCATGCTCGGCGCTGATCATTTGCCCCTCGCCTTATTGAAATACTGCACTTGGCGCTCGCGCTGCTTGGCGCCGTCCTTGGATTTATAGGTGCCCAGATTCTTGCCCTTCTTCGACACGAGACGATAACCTTCTTTCACTTTTCTGATCGTCATTCTAGGCCTCCGTTCGACGAGAGTATCCTTTGGTCAGGTTTTGGATTCGCGCCGCTGCCTTGCATCGTCCTGCGTTTTTTCAGCGATGTTTTCTCGGGCATCGGTGTGATCTTCTTTATCGATCGCGTGTTCTTCGCGCCGTGTCGGTGTTGCCGTCTGCCGCGGTTGTTGCGACTTATCGGCATCTTCATGGGTGCCCGGTGTTTTTGGCATTTTTGTTCCTCCGTATGTCGCGATGCCCCATAAATTAAGTCCGTTGGCGATCGTTTGTTCCGGCTCGGAACTTTATCCGGGCGTTACGCGTCGTGGTGCCGATGGAAAAGCTAATCACGTCCAAGTCCGAGCTCCCGATCCACGGCGCGGCAATTCTCCCGAGCGTCACCGTCGACAGCTACAATAGCGAAGTGCGCGATGAGGACGGCTTCATTGGCGACAAGGCCAGCAAGGGCGCGTTTTGGGAGATCGTCGAGAAATGGCGTAAGCCGCTGCGAAAAGCCGGTGAGGATCCGTTTGGATCCAAGAGCACGGAAAAGCTGACCAAGACGGATTTGATCGAAGAGCTGAAGGACGGCGATCCCGACGCGGCCGGCATAGTGCAAAGCGCGGTCGAAGAATTTTCTCAGCAGTTCTCCGATGTCATTCGTCAGTTCATGCAGGGCAAGGATTGGCGCGATACCGAGGCCATCGTCATCGGCGGCGGTTTCAGCGGGAGCCGCATCGGCGAGCTGGTTGTCGGTCGAACAGGTTTGCTTCTCAAGGCCAAGGAGGTGAAAGTCGACCTCCACATGATCCATAATGACCCTGATGATGCAGGTCTCATCGGCGCGGCGCATCTGCTTCCGGCTTGGATGCTGAAGGGGCACGAAACGATGCTCGCCGTCGATATTGGAGGCACTAATATTCGCGTCGGCACCGTTCAATTGAATCTCAAGAAGTCGCCGGATCTCATGAAGAGCAAGGTGGCGAACTCGGAGATCTGGGCCCACGCGGATTCCGAGACGAACCGGACGGAGGCGGTCGCCCGCCTTGTCAGGATGCTCGAGGCGCAGATTCGATGGAACGAGAAAGAAAAGTTTGCGCTGGCGCCGGTCATCGGAATCGGCTGCCCCGGCATCATTCGTGAGGACGGTTCGATCGATCGCGGAGGCCAAAACCTGCCGGGGAATTGGGAGAGCAGCCGCTTTCACCTCCCGGGCACGATCAAAGAAGCGATTCCCGAAATCGCCGGGTCAGAGACTATGATCGTCATGCACAACGATGCGGTCGTGCAAGGGCTCAGTGAATTGCCGAGGATGCAGGAGTACGATCACTGGGCGGTTTTGACGATCGGCACAGGCCTCGGCAACGCGCGGTTTACCAACCGGGACTCCAAGAAAAAGAAGTGAGCGCGATCGCTGCGCTGGGCGTACCCTAGGTAACAGGTACTTACGAATTTTCTGCGATACTTCTCCGGTCTCCGGCTTGTCTTCACAAACAACAGGCATGGCGGCCGGGCACCTCTTCGAGCGATGTAGCAACTGGGGGTGCCCGTCATATTTCTGCGCATCGCGCGCACTGCCATCGCCGTCGGGCTCAAAATTCCGAGACAAGCAGTTCCGGACTTCGTAAATCCTTGAGGCGTTGGCGCAAGCGATCTACGGCTTTCGGGAGGCCGGCTTTGAAAGCAAATGTTTTTCTGCGGGCATTCCTGACGGTGCTGTCGGGAATGAGCTTGGCTGCTTGTTCGGGACCGCAAGCCAGTCTTCAGACTCCGGGAAGCACCCAAGGGGGCGATGTTGCGGTGCGAACGACGCCGGTTGTGCCGGGACGACGTGCGCGCGTCTTCATCTTTGCGGGGCTAGGCGACACATGCGAGCAACTCGCGGCGCCGGAGATCACGATCATGCAGCCGCCAGCGAAGGGAGATGTCAGCTTCGTCCCGGGACAAGAGACGACCATTCAATACTCGGCGCGCGGAACCTGCATAGGGCGGAAGGCATCGGGAACGGGCGTTTATTATACGGCGCGGACGGGTGCGGATGGAGTGGACCGTTTCTCTGTCGCGGCGAAGCTCGCAAGCGGAGAGACGGTTAGCCGTACGTTCGAGGTGACGATCGCCAATTGATGCGGGCGTGACCAGGACGTTCGCCGAGGCGGATTTGACCGAAAGGCTTCGGGAATTGATCCCAGTAAGCGTTTCCTTAACCTCCGCGCGGCACAGTCCTTCGTAGTTCGTTCAGTTTTGGAGCCTGCCGTCATGCGTAGCTCTTCGCGCTCTTTCGGCCCCGCCATTTTGCTCGCCCTTTTTGCCGTCGTACCGATGGCCGCCTTCGCCGAAGATGCCGAGTTCGATAAATCGACGACCGAGGGCCAGCAGTTCGTGCCGGCCGGCGCCGCACCTGATACGCACTCCACTGCTAAAAATCTCAATACGGTTCCCGATGACAACCTGGGGCTTCCTGCCGCCGCAGGTGGTGACAATCCACTGGTGAAGCGCCTTCTTGCGGCACGCCCGAACGAGGATCTCGTGATCTGCATCGCGGGGTGCTTCAGCGGTCGCGATCGCGTGGTCTATGCGCAGCCGTCGATCCGGGTAATCAAGACAACCCAGGCGACGCTTCGTCCGGCGAGCATGGACGATGCTGCCATCGCAGAGACGCCCGCTTCCGAGGCCAAACCTACCAAGGCGGCAGCCGTCGATCCGGGTTCGCCGACGATCATCAACCGCACGAATTGATGCGATCGGACAGCGGCGCGCGGCGCGTACGAATTGCCGGCTTTTAGCCTGGATTCGTTCATTTTATTCATGTTTCGATGTTGATGCGCGGCTGCGACGGATCGCAACGACGCCCGCGTTTTTATCTCCGATGGCCGGGCAATCTTCCCCTCTGCTTCCCCGGCCCGAAGGAGATACCTATGCAGAACTTATCGCGCCGCACCTGGTTTGCGCTTGCTGCGATCGCCGCGGTTCCGACGACCGTGGCCATTGCAAAAACTGGCGACTTCGGCGGCGGCTGGCGTTCGATGACACCCGAAACCCGCTCGCGCCTTGAAGATGGACGGCTCGCAATGGTGAAAACCGCACTGCAGCTGACGCCGGACCAGGAGAAACTTTGGGCGCCGGTGGAAGCTCAAGTTCGCGACACCTTCAAGGCTCGCGAAGCCCGTATCGAGCAATGGAAGCAAAAGCGCGAAGAGCGTAAGGCCGAGGATAAAAAGGACGGCGACCACAAGCGCGCAGACCTTGCTGCCCGGTTCCAGAAGCTGAGCGAGCGGGCGAGTGAGCGCGCCGACCGTCTGAAGGCGTTCTCGACGGCGTTCTCACCATTCTATGCATCGCTTTCGGATGAGCAGAAGGATGTGCTGCGTCCGTTGGTTCGTCAGCTTTCGCCGGGCTTCGGCCGTCAGAACGGTCACCGCTTTGCCGGCGGTTGGGGTCCGGGTGGACGCCACCACGGCTGGTTCGGACACGGGGGCCCGCAGACCCAGGACAACGATGATAACGACGGTGGACCCGACAAGGCCGCCCCCGCCGAGCCCGACAAGAAGGGCTAAGGCTTACCTCTCCTCTCGTCTCTTCACTTG
>JBEVLH010000237.1:0-3012 GCA_040509255.1 Hyphomicrobium sp.
CTCATTGTGCGCGCTTTGGCGGCGACTGTCTTGACGGGAGCCCGGACGATAAACAGGCGCTTTCGCCGCGCAGCGCGGTTAGCGGGCCTTCGCCAAGGATATTTCGACGAGCTGGCCCTCGTGCACCTGCAGCACCCGGTCCATGCGGGCGGCCAGCTCCATATTGTGAGTGGCGATCAGCGCCGCAACACCCTGGCGGCGAATGACGTCGATCAATTGAAGGAAGACGTGGTCGGCGGTGTGCGGATCGAGGTTGCCGGTCGGCTCGTCCGCAAGCAACAAACGCGGACTGTTGGCGAGGCCGCGACAGATGGCCGTGCGCTGCTGCTCGCCGCCCGACAATTCGGCGGGGCGATGCTCGGCGCGCTGCGTGAGGCCGACGCCGGAAAGCAGTTCACGTGCGTGGGCCTCAGCGGCCTTGCGGCTTTTGCCGAGAATGAGCTGAGGGATGACGACGTTCTCAAGCGCGCTGAACTCGGGAAGGAGTTGGTGGAATTGATAGACGAAACCGATTTCCCGGCGGCGGAGGCGGGTGCGATCAGCTTCGGAGAGCGTGGCGCAATCGTGCCCGTTGACAATGACGCGGCCGCCGGACGGCGATTCAAGAAGGCCGGTGATGTGCAGCAGCGTCGACTTGCCGGCGCCGGAGGGTCCGACGAGCGCGACGGCCTGGCCCGGCCAGAGCACCGCGTCGACGCCGCGAAGCACGACGATTTCTTTTTCGCCCTGGCGGAAAGAGCGCGTCACGCCCTGGAGCTGAAGGATCGGCGAGACGGATGAGGTCATATCCATGGGCCTACTCGTACCGCAACGCTTCGACGGGATCGAGCTTCGAGGCCTTCCACGACGGATAGAGCGTCGCAATCACCGACAGCACCAGCGCCATCAGCACGATGCCGCCCGTTTCGTGGACATCGATCTCGGCAGGAAGCTTGGTCAGATAATAGACGCTCGGATCGAACACCGTTGTGCCCGATACCCACGACACGAAGTTCTTGATGTTTTCAATATTCCAGCAAAACAGCACGCCGAGGGCGAGGCCTGCCAGGGTGCCGACGATGCCGATCGAAGCGCCAGTGATCAGGAATATCCGCATCACGGCGCCCTTGGTTGCGCCCATCGTTCTCAGAATGGCGATGTCCCGGCCCTTGTCTTTCACCAGCATCATCAGGCCCGATATGATGTTCAGGGCTGCGACGAGCACGATGAGCGACAGGATGATGAACATGACGTTGCGCTCGACAGCGAGCACGTTGAAGAACGTCTCGTTGCGCTGACGCCAGTCGTTGACGCCAATACTCGGGCCGCCGGCATCCTTGATCAGCGCATCGTAGTGGTCGACATCTTCCGGATTGTCGACGACGACTTCGACGACGTCGACCTCGCCGTTTTTGGAGAAATACTTCTGGGCTTCGGCGAGCGGCATGAAGATCATCATGCGATCGTATTCCGACATGCCAAGTTCGAAGATCGACGTGATCTGATAGGGCTTCGATCTCGGCGCGGTGCCGAAGGGCGTTGCCGCGCCGCGCGGCGATACGAGGGTGACCGTATCGCCAAGGCCGACGCGCAACTGGTTTGCGAGCCGCACGCCCATGGCGATGCCGTGCTGACTGTCGAAGCCTTCGAGCGTGCCGGCGCGCATATTGCCGGACACCAGCTTCAATGATTTGAGGTCGCTCTCGCGGACGCCGCGCACGAGGCCGCCGAGCGCTTGCGTGCTCGATGAGACCATGACCTGGCCCTCGATCACCGGCATTGCCTGCTGAACGCCGGGCACCTTGCGGATGCTCTCGGCGACGGCATCGTAATCGGTGAAGCGGTCGCCGAGCTTCTGGACAATGACGTGACCGTTGAGGCCCATGATCTTGGCAAAGAGATCGTGGCGGAATCCGTTCATGACCGCCATGACGATGATCAGCGTCGCGACGCCGAGCATGATCCCGAGAAACGAAAATCCAGCGATGACCGAGATGAAGCCTTCCTTTCGGCGGGCGCGAAGATAGCGGCCTGCGATCATCCATTCGAACGGCGAGAATGGCGACGTCGAGCCGAGGCCGACGTCGTCCGCGGGCCGTCCGGCAGCCACTTCACCGTGCGTCGAAATCGTCATTGCAGCCTCACTGGCTTTTCCCCAATCGCGCGCCGCATCGCAGCGCACCCCGTGTTGCAGTCAAGGCCATTTCACCGCATTGCGGCGGTTTTAGTATGCGCGGGCGATCAGCACGTACTCTTTGGGATTTTCGCCCGTAAACAGGCACTTGCCCACAACTGCTTCCTGCCCCAGCGGGGCATTGCGAATCGTCAGCTTGAGAGCCTTCAGCCTATCGGCGATTTCTTCAAGTGCCGCCCCCTCCGGCCGCGACCACGGGACACGGACCCAGCCTTTGAATGCTGCCGCATCGTCTTCTCCTTCGGCGGGGCCGAAATATTCGGTGAGCCCGTCGAACGACGTAACATTCGTGATGATGTTACCGTCGAGCCTCGCCTTGGCTTCCCCATAGAGCGCAGCCTGGATGTCTTTAAGGAGGCCGGGCGCACCAGCAACAAACTCGGTGCGCGCCATCGTGTTGGAGATCACCTTGTCGCCATCGCGCAGGCGGTCGCGACGCATGAACGTGACGTTGCCGCCGCTGGCATCGCGTCCGCCAATCTCGACGATGATGGGTGCGCCGCGGCGGACCCAGTTCCAGCGTTTCTCCGCCGACTTCACCGGCTTCAGATCGACGAGCGTTCGGATGCCCGCTGCTTTGAGCTCCTGCTCGAGCGCCGCGCAATATTCGACGAGAGCCGCGTCCTCGGGTTTCTCGCGCAGCATCGGTACGATGATAATCTGGCGAGGCGCAATCATCGGCGGGAGCCGCAGTCCATCGTCATCCCCGTGGGTCATGATCACGCCGCCGATGAGGCGGGTCGACACGCCCCAGCTCGTCGTGTGGCAGTAGGTCAGCGCGCCTTGGGCGTTCTGGAATTGAATGTTCTGCGCTTCGGCGAAATGCGTTCCAAGATAAT
>JBEVLH010000238.1:0-10520 GCA_040509255.1 Hyphomicrobium sp.
GACGGCGCCGATATCATGCCGGTATCGGCAATGTCCGGCGCGGGCATCGACGAACTGCGCAGCTACCTCATCGCCGCGTCGGGCGAGATTCCCGCACGCTCGTCCGAGGGAAAATTCCGTCTCGCCGTCGATCGGGTGTTCACGCTGTCGGGCATCGGCGTCATCGTCACCGGCACGGTCCTTTCGGGATTTATCGGTATCGGTGGCGATGTTCGGATCAGCCCGTCGGGATTGACCGCCCGAGTCCGCTCGCTTCACGCGCAAAACCGCTCGGCCGAGATTGGCTGGGCCGGCGACAGGTGCGCCCTTAATCTCGCCGGCGCCGGTGTTTCGAAAGACGCCATCCATCGTGGAGATGTCGTTCTTCACCCTGATCTCCACGCACCGACCGACCGGATCGATGCGGTGCTGAGCATCCTGCCGTCCGAGGAAAAGCCGATCGGCCAATGGTTTCCGGTCCGCCTTCATCATGCCTCCTCTGAAGTCGGAGCGCGCATCGTCCTTCTCGACGAAAAAGCCATTGGTCCCGGCGCGACCGCCGACGTGCAACTCGTGCTCGATCAGCCGATCGCTGCGGCGGTACCCGACCGGTTTGTCATTCGCGATGTTTCAGCCCAGCGGACGATCGGCGGCGGCACATTCATCGATCTCCGACCACCGGCTCGCAAGCGGCGGACACCGGAGCGACGTGCGCAACGCGCCGCGCTTGCGATCGAAGACCCGCAAGAAGCCTTCGCCGCATTGCTCGATGTACCGCCCTTTACGGCTGACCTTGCTGTCTTCGCCCGCGACCGCGCGCTCTCGACCGCGCAGACGGAACGCCTGGTGTTCGACTCGAATATCGTCGTTCTCGAAGCCGATGGCGGGCGGGCCGCTATCTCGCAGTCACGCTGGCAAGCCTTCGCCGCCAACCTCGGCCAACGTGTCGAGAAGTTTCACACCGACAATCCCGATCTCCAGGGGATCGGACGCGAGCAGCTCCGCCTTGCCCTCGAGCCGCGTTTGAGCAAGCCGGCCTTTCTGGCCGCGCTACACAAGCTGTCGGCCGACGGCGGGATTGCGCTCGAAGGCGCATTCGTGCGCCTCGCATCCCATCAGGTTCGACTGTCGCCGAACGACGAAGCCGCCTGGAACAGCATCGCTCCGCGCCTTGGCGGCGGCGAGCGCTTTCGGCCGCCGCGCGTGCGCGATGTCGCGACCGCCGCGAATTATCCTGAGCGCGATGTCCGGCGTCTGCTGAAACTCGCGAGCCGTCTCGGCTGGGCCGACGAGGTCGCCCATGATCATTTCTTTCTGCGTCCGACGGTGCGCGAGATGGTTTCTATAGCCAGCGATGTTGCCGCCAACGGAAAAGGCGGCTGGTTCAACGCCGCCGATTTCCGCGACAGACTCGACAACGGCCGCAAGGTCGCGATCCAAATCCTGGAGTTTTTTGACCGCAACGGCGTCACACTTCGTAAGGGTGATCTCCGTCGTATGAACGAACATCGGCTGGACTTGTTTGGAAGCCTCGTGCATTCGTCGCCCGACGTCGATGGAGGAGAATCGTCCCCGGTGGGGCGTTCGGACTTCAAATCCGAGTGGGGCAGCGAGCCTGTCCTTGGTGGGTTCGACTCCCATTCTCCTCCGCCATCTCTCGCGAAGAAGCGAACGTCGTAATCGCCGCGGCTCTCACCGGACGCGGATTTGCGGCTTACCCGAGCCGACCGTCCCGATGATGCGTGCCAACGGGTAACCGGCCTTCTCGATCTGGCTGCGAATGAGCTCGGCCTGATCCGCCGCGCAGGCAACGAGCAGACCCCCTGACGTCTGCGGGTCCGTCAGCAACGACTTCTGCCATTGCGGAAAACTCTCGGGCAAAACGACATCGTGCCCGTAACTGTCCCAGTTGCGTCCCGACGCCCCGGTCACGAAGCCCGCCTGCGCCAGAGATGCGGCACGCGACAGGAACGGGATCTGTCCGTACGCGATCTCGATGCTGACACCGCTCCCGCGCGCCACTTCGAGCGCGTGACCGAGAATGCCGAAGCCCGTCACGTCCGTGATGGCATGCACGTCGCTTTGTTCGCCGAGCGCCTGCCCGATGCGATTGAGTAACGTGGTGGACGCGATCATCTCCGCATAGGCGTCGTCAGGAAGCGCCTGCTTCTTGAAGGCGGCCGAATAGATGCCGACGCCAATGCCTTTCGTAAGGATGAGGGCGTCTCCGGGCTTGGCGCCGGAATTGCGACGCACGTTCTCAGGCTTTACAAGTCCGATGACTGCGAGCCCATAAATCGGTTCCGGTGAATCGATCGAATGGCCGCCTGCCACCGGAATGCCCGCCTCGGCGCAAACCGACGCGCCGCCGCCCAGAATTTCGCGGACGGTTTCGACCGGCAGCTTGCCGAGCGGCATGCCGAGAATCGCGAGCGCCATCACGGGCTTGCCGCCCATCGCATACACGTCCGAAATCGCGTTCGCAGCGGCGATGCGGCCGAAATCGCGCGGGTCGTCGACCATCGGCATGAAGAAGTCCGTCGTCGCGACGATGCACTGGCTATCGTCGATCTGCCAGACCGCCGCATCGTCTCCAGTCTCGTTGCCGACGAGCAGCTGGGAAAATGGCCCCGCCGCCGGCTGCTTGCCCAGAAGCTCTTGCAGTACGGAGGGCGCGAGCTTGCAGCCGCAACCGCCGCCATGTGCCAAATCGGTCAAGCGAAACGTAGGGGCGGACATTTTTTCCTGCTTGGTTTTCAATCGGAGCTTCACAAAGACGAGACTTCGGTAGGATATTGCACCGGAAACGGCCGCGCCTCATTCCTCGATATAAGGGGGCACGACGACCGTCGCCACGGCAGGATTTTCAAAATGCATATCTATCGGAGGACCGCATGAGCACCAGTCGCCAAGCTGATCTGATGCTGAGGTGGACTGTATTCCTGGCCGTCCTCGTTATCGGCCTCTTCTACGTGAAATGGTTTCCCTATTACAATAAGGCCTTCCTGGCGGCGGAACACCACTCGATCGGCAACTCCATTCTGATGGGAACCGCCAACGCGGCGCCGGCCCCGTCGTGGGATGCGGCGTTGGGCTATGCGCTGGCCTACGGCAAGGCAATTTGGCAGGCAATGGTGCTGGGTCTCTTGCTCGGCTCTGCTATCCAGGCCCTGCTCCCCGCCGATTGGATCTCCCGCGTGTTGGGACGGACCGGTTTTGGCAGCGTCGCCACCGCTGGCCTGCTCTCGGTGCCCGGCATGATGTGTACCTGCTGCGCGGCTCCGGTCGTCGTCGGTCTGCGGGCACGCGAAGCTTCGCCCGGCGCGGCGATTGCGTTCTGGCTCGGAAACACCGTCCTCAATCCGGCGACACTCGTCTTCATGGGGTTCGTGCTCGGATGGCAGTGGGTCGGGCTGCGCCTCGTCCTTGGCATCCTGATGGTTTTCGGCCTCGGCTATCTGGTCAACCTGATGGTGACACCGAATGAGGCCGCGGCCGCCGAAGCCAGGATCGGCGAGCTCACCGCCCAATCGGACACCCAAAGCACCAACGCATCGAACCCATTCCTTCGCTGGATCGAAATCTTGACGCGCATGGCTGTGCGCCTGATCCCGGAATACATCGTGCTCGTGCTGTTGCTCGGAGCTGCCCGCGCCTGGCTCTTCCCCGAGATCGGCCCGGCAGTTGGAAACGACATCTGGTGGATCGTCGCCTTCGCCGTCGCCGGCATGCTGTTCGTCATTCCCACGGCCGGCGAAGTCCCGATCATCCAGGCCATGCTGGCGCTCGGCATGGGCGTAGGACCGGCCGGTGCGCTGCTGATGACGCTGCCGCCGGTCAGCTTGCCGTCGCTCGCGATGGTCGCCGGCTCGTTCCGCTTGCAAACCCTGTCCTTTGTCGCGGTCGGTGTCGTGGCGTTCGGGATTGTCGGAGGATTGCTGGCGGTGGCATTAAATCTCTGATCGATCCAGCGGACGCGATCAGGCAAGCAACAGCGGATTGGGCGCGTGCCGTGCCCATCCGGCTTCCGACACCATAATATCGAGCCCGAGCGACGCGAGATCGTCGGCATACGGATCGGCCTTGGTATCCTTCGCCTGGTAAAGCATCTTCGCGTACGTGTGGCAGTCGTCGCACGTCTCGGCCTTGACCACTCCGGAGTCGCCTTCGACGCCTTTGAGCGAAAGCGTGCGCGAGTTTTCGCACGTGATGCACAGCGCGCGGACATGGTTCCAAGCCGTCGAGCACAGCGAACAATAGAGATAGCGTGTGCCGGGCGTCGGCCCGGACGCTGTCACCAGTCCCGCGATGGGCGTCGAGCCGCAGCACGGACAAAGCCCGCGCTGCTCGAGGAGACGCAGCGCTTGCGCGTCGAGCCCACCAGCCAGACGCGTGAAATAGACTTGAAGCGCCGCCGCCACGTAGAGTCCGGGCCCGACATCGCTCTCGTCCAGCGCACCGCGCACGAAATCGTCTGCAAGACTTTCAAGGCGATCCGCCGGTCGTCGGCGCAACTCGGCCATCACGGCGACCGCCGGGGCAGGAAGGTCTGCGCCATCGAGCGAGTCCAGGATGATCCCGAGACCATCGCGCCACGCCGAATGCCGGTGATGGCCATCTGCGGCGAGCGGCGGAAAGCGCACGGCGACCGACTGCGCGATCAATGCTTCATCGATAGCCGGCATCGGCGGCAAGGTCGTCGCAGCGGTGTGCTGGGCTTCCGACAGGCGCGACATGAATCCCAGCCACTCGGCCATCGGATGACCGGCGGCGAGCGACCTGAGCCGGCTGGCGGTGTTTGCAAAGCGCTCCGCCGGATCGGGCATGATTACGGGCTCGGGCGCGGTGACGCCGCCGAGCGGGCTGCCGACCCACTTGCCGGTTGGCGGTGCGCCGCCCTGTTTCACGCCGACATCCTCACTTTTGCGCGCTTCGGTCTGTGTTCGGATGCGGGCCGCTGGAATTGGTGGCGACCAGCGATCGGAACCATTTGCGGTGATGTCGCCATGCCCAGCCGGGCGTGACATAGCCCTGAGTCATGCCGCGCATTGATCCTCGCACCCATATCGCGGCGTAGACGTGGACGATCCACACCAGGATCGCGGCGATCGCCATCATCGAATGCAGCAGCAGGGCAATCCGCTGCGTCTCGATCGAGGTGGCGCTGCCGAAGTAATATTCCCAGATTACGAGGCCCGTGACGAATAAGGCCGGCACCAGAAGCGTCATCGACCAGAACACGAATTTCTGCCCGGCGTTGAGACGCCCGATCTCGGGCACGCCTTCCTCCTCGTTCACGATCACTTTGTCGATCGCAAGCATCCAGTCCAGATCCTCGCGTCGCCAGATATTGTCGCGCCAATACTGGATGATCAGGCCGCAATAGCTGAGCAACAGGACAACGCCGATCCAAGGATGCACCGCGCGCATCCATTGTCCGCTTCCGAACAGGTTCGATAGCCAGAACAGCAACGGGTCGAACATCGCGAGACCCGACAGCGTCAGCAAGACGAAGCACGCTGCCGTCAGCCAGTGATTGATCCGCGCCGGCGTGCTGTTGCGAATGATCGTGCCCTTCGGGTAGCTCATGGCGTCTCCTCCGCGACGGATCGCGACGGATCGGGGCCACTCCTATTCTTGGAAGCTAGCAGATGCTCTGCTTCCGCCTCGTCCTCGGGCTGCACCTCGTTCGGGCCGGCGGTGATCCAGTGGAAAAACCCGGCAACGACACCGAACGCGATGCCGCCTAAGGCAAGCGGCTTGACCAGCCCCTTCCAGAATTCGACCAAGGCGCTGATCTTCGGATTTTCCGGCAGTCCGGCATAGAGCTGAGGCTTGTCGGCGTGGTGCAGCACGTACATGACGTGCGTGCCGCTAACGCCCGGCGGATCATACAAGCCCGCGTTCTCGAACCCGCGCGACTTGAGATCGACGATGCGCTCGCCCGCCCAATCCTTCATGTCCGTCTTGGAACCGAACATGATCGCGCCGGTCGGGCAGGCCTTGACGCAGGCCGGCTCGAGCCCGACCGCAACCCGATCGGAGCACAGCGTGCACTTATAGGATTTGTGATCGACCTCGCTGACGCGCGGAATGTCGAACGGACAGCCCTTCACGCAATAGCCGCAGCCGATGCAATTCTCGCTTATGAAATCGACGATCCCGTTCGCGTACTGCACGATCGCTCCCGGTGCCGGGCAGGCCTTGAGGCAGCCCGGATCTTCGCAGTGCATGCAGCCGTCTTTGCGGATCAGCCATTCGAGATCGCCCTTCGGATTCTCGTATTCCGTGAACTTCATCAGCGTCCACGTGTGTGGATCGAGATCGAGCGGATTGTCGTAGGTCCCTTCGAACTCTCCGACCGGATCTCGCAGGTTGTTCCACTCCATGCACGCCGCCTGGCAGGCCTTGCAGCCGATGCAACGCGTGACGTCGATGAGCTTGGCAACCTGATCCTCGGTCGAGCGCGCCGACGGCGGCGTGATCGTGGTTGCCGAGATCCGAATGTAGTCCTGGGACTGAAGGTTGGACATCGACGACTCCGTCAGACCAGAGGTCCGTTGACACTTTCGACATTGACGAGAAACGCCTTGAATTCGGGCGTCTGCGTATTGGCGTCGCCGACGGAAGGCGTCAGCGTATTGGCGCCGTAGCCCTTCTTTGCCTGGCCGGTGAAGCCCCAGTGCAGCGGAACGCCGATCACGTGCGTTGCCTTGCCGTCGACCATGAGCGGTTTGATGCGCTTGGTCACGTAGGCCTTGCACACGACGAAGCCCCGCTTGGACGCCACCCGAACCCAGCTGCCTTGTGCGATCCCTTTTTCTGTCGCGAGCACCTCGCCGATCTCGACGAACTCCTGCGGCTGCAGGATCGCGTTGATGAGGGCGTGCTTGGTCCAGAAATGGAAATGCTCCGTCAGGCGGTAGGTCGTTGCCACGTACGGAAACTCCGACGGCGATCCGAAATCCTTCCGGTCATCGGGGAACACGCGCACGGCGGGGTTCGACTGCACCTTGGGATGAAGAACGTTGATCGCCGGCGACTCGAGCGGCTCGTAGTGTTCCGGGAACGGACCTTCGACCATCTGATCGCGGGCGAACAGGCGCCCCATGCCTTCAGCGTTCATGATGAAGGGACCGACCGACTCCGACGGCTTCACCGTCGGCCCGTAATCAGGAACGTCAACGCCGACCCATTTTGCGCCGTTCCACTGGATGATCGGCTTCGCCGGATTCCACGGATTGCCTTTGAGATCGGCACTGGCGCGATTGTAGAGGATGCGTCTGTTGGCCGGCCAGGCCCACGCCCAGTTCGGCGCGATGCCTTGTTCGCGTGGGTCGGACGCATCGCGACGCGCCATCTGGTTGCCCTTCTCGGTGTAGCATCCCGAGAAGATCCAGCAGCCCGATTCCGTCGAGCCATCGTCACGCAGTTGCGCGAAGCCATCGAGCAATGCCCCGCTTTTGACGGTGACGGCACCTGACGGATCTTTAAGGTCGGTGCGCGCCCGGCCGTTCATATCCTTCGCCAACTCTTCCGGGTCCGGATCGGTCGGATCGGTGTAGTTCCACGTCAGATTGAGGATCGGATCGGGGAACGCTCCGCCTTCCATGCGATAGAGTTCGCGCATCCGGTGAAAGATGCCCGACATGATCCAGAGATCGGACTTCGCATTGCCCGGCGGCGGAGCAGCTTTCCAATGCCATTGCAGCCAACGCGCCGAGTTGACGAGCGAGCCATTCTCCTCGGCAAAACACGTCGTCGGGAGCTGGAAGACTTCGGTCTGGATGGCGGCGGAATCGGCCGGGTTCTGCGGGCCGAAATTCTCCCAGAAGCGCGACGTCTCCGTATCGAGCGGATCCATCGTCACAAGGAACTTGAGCTTTGAAAGGCCGCGCCGGATCTTGCCGCGATCAGGGAACGCCTGCTGTGGGTTGAAGCCCTGGCAGATGTAGCCCGTGATCTCGCCTTTGTTCATCATCTCGAAGGCTTTGATGATGTCGTACAGCGGCACGTCGAGCTTCGGCAGCCAGTCGTAAGCCCAGTTGTTCTCTGCCGTGGCGGCATCGCCATAAAGCGACTTTTGGAAGCTCACGAAGAACTTCTTGTAGTTCGACCAATAGCTCGTTTGACCGGGACGCACCGGTTTGAACTGCCGCGTTTTCATGTAGTCGTCGAAGGTTGGTTCGCTATCCTTCGGCAGCGTCATGTATCCGGGCATCTGGTTCGACAACAGCCCGACGTCGGTCAATCCCTGGATGTTGGAATGCCCGCGCAGGGCGTTCATGCCCCCGCCCGCAACGCCGATGTTGCCGAGCAGAAGCTGCACCATCGCCATCGTACGGATGTTCTGCGAGCCGACCGAGTGCTGCGTCCAACCGAGTGCGAACAGGCTCGTCATTGCCTTGTCTGGCGCCGACGTCTCCGCGATCATCTCGCAAATGTGCAGGAACTTGTCCTGCGGCGTGCCGCTGATCCTCGACACCATTTCGGGCGTGTATCGCGCGACGTGGGTCTTGAGCAGGTTGATCACGCAGCGCGGGTTTTCCCACGTGTCGTCGACCTTCGCGAACCCTTGCTCGTCGAACTCATAGTCCCAGCTCGATTTGTCGTATTGGCCTTTCTCGGCATTGTAGCCGCTGAAAAGACCGTCCTCGAAACCGAAGCCGTCTTTCACGATCAGGCTGGCGTTCGTATAGGCGCGCACGTACTCGTGCTGGATCTTATCCTTTTCCAGAAGGTACCGGATCACGCCCAGCAGGAACGCGATATCGGTTCCCGGGCGGATCGGCGCGTAATAGTCGGCAACTGATGCCGTACGCGTGAACCGGGGATCGACGACGATAAGCTTCGCCGCGTTCTCGATTTTCGCTTCGATAACCCACTTGAAGCCGCACGGATGCGCTTCGGCGGCGTTCCCGCCCATGACGATGACCAGATTGGCATTCTTGATATCCTGCCAAGTGTTGGTCATTGCACCGCGACCGAATGTTGGAGCCAGACTGGCCACCGTCGGTCCGTGTCAGACACGTGCTTGGTTATCGAAGACCAGCATTCCGAATGAACGGGCAACTTTCCACGTCAGATACGATGTCTCGCTTGATGACGCGGACGCCGCCAGCATTCCGGTTGAAAGCCAGCGGTTGACGGCGACGCCGTCGGCGTTCTTCGCGATGAAGTTCTTGTCGCGGTCGTCTTTCATCAACCGGGCGATGCGGTTGAGCGCCCAATCCCAGCTGACTTCCTCGAATTCGGTGCCGCCCGGCTTGCGATATTTGGGAGTCTGCAGACGCGTTGGCGCGTGGACGATGTCGAGGAGGGCCGAACCCTTCGGGCACAGCGTGCCGCGGTTCACCGGATGGTCCGGATCGCCCTCGATGTGAATGATATCGGAAGTGGCGTTTTTTGCCCCGTCACCGAGGCTGTAGATCAGGATGCCGCAAGCCACCGAACAATAGGTGCAAGTGTTTCGCGTTTCTTTTGCGTGGGTCAGTTTGAAGGGCCGAACGGCGGCAGCCATCGCCTCGCCGCACCCGCCAAATCCCAAAGCCCCCAAACTGGACGTCGCGAGTGTCGCGCCGGTCAGCTTGATGAAGCCTCTGCGTGTCAGATCCATTCGGCTCGCTCCGTTGTCCGCCTTGGCAACTTTTAACAGTTCCAGATAGCGGACGTACACCCCGTCACGACAGCTTTAGGAATTTGGCCGCAGTCTTCGAGGGCTCAAAAAAAGCGCTGCTTGCAAAGAAGTGTGCGTTTTCGAAAGACACGCTCGCAACGCGGCCCCTGCCGCAAACCAGCGAGTCGTCCGCGAGTTCAATTTGAACGTCCTGCGACACCGTATTGCCAATCTCGGAGAAAGGCTGTTTAAGCCTCGGCCTAGGCTTCCAGTCGCGCGATGCTGGCACCCCGCCCGGGGTGGTTAAGAATCCGTGGCACGCGGTGGTTTAAAACGTAGCAAATTCAGAGCAATAGCTGAGAGGGCTAATTTCGCCCCTCAACAGCGATGGAGCAGCTTACGGTGGTCGGCGCTTTGCCGACGAGCCGTCGGCTTCCTAAATAATCGGTCGCGAGGTCGGAAGGCGCCCTTCGACCCCAGTCAGGACATGGACGATGGAAGTCACTGAGACGGCACGAGAAGGATTGAAGCGGACCTTGCAGGTCGTGGTCGGCAAGGCGGAGCTCAATGAGCGCTTCACGTCGCGCCTCGACGAGCTCAAGGACCGCGTGCAAATCAAAGGCTTTCGGCGCGGCAAGGTTCCGCTGACGCACCTCAAGAAGCTCTACGGCAAGTCGCTGATGCAGGAAGTGATGGAGCAGACGCTCAACGATACGAGTGCGCAAGCCATCAAGGACCGCAATGAGCGCCCCGCGCAGCAGCCGAAAGTCGAACTTGTCGATTTCAACGACCAGACGTTCGAGAACATTGCCAGCGGGCAGGCCGATTTGGCCTACAACATGTCGTTCGAAGTTCTGCCGCCGATTCCGCTCGCCGACATCAAATCGTTGAAGCTCGAAAAGTTGGTCGCGGACGTCGACGATGC
>JBEVLH010000239.1:0-14861 GCA_040509255.1 Hyphomicrobium sp.
CCCGGCCTGATCATCTCCGATCTTCAGGGCAACCAGTTTCAGACTGATATTCAGTTCCGCGGCTTCGAAGCGTCGCCTGTCAACGGCGTGGCGCAGGGCCTTGCGGTCTATCAAAACGGCGTGCGGATCAACGAGGCGTTCGGCGACATCATCAACTGGGATTTCCTGCCGTCGAACGCGATCAATAACGTCGCGCTCGTGACCGGCAACCCGGTGTTCGGTCTCAACGCACTCGGCGGCGCCGTCGTCGTCGATATGAAAGACGGCTTCAATTATCAGGGCTGGGATGTCGATACGCGCTTCGGTTCTTTCGGGCGCAAGCAGGTCTCAACGGAAGCGGGATATCAAAGCGGCAATTGGGCCGCCTATGGCGCTTTTGAAGCCATCAACGATGATGGGTTCCGCGATTTTTCGGAAGCCGAGGTTCGGCGCGGCTACTTCGATTTGGGCGTAAAGGGCGACAACGCCGAGTTCCATTTCAATTTCTCGGGCGCGGACAACTTCGTCGGCGTGACAGCGGCGGCGCCGCAGGACCTCCTCGACATCAGCAGAAGCCTGACATTCTCGTCGCCGCAGACGTCCGACAATGAGATGCAGATGTACTCGGTCAACGGCAAGGTTCGGGCGACCGACACGCTGACATTCTCGGGTGTCACCTATTATCGCCACTTCAATCAGCAGCATGCCGACGGCAACTTATTCGATGATCCGGAGAACTGCGGCGGGTCGCTGTGCTCCGGCACCGATGTGGTCGAGAACGACGCCACCGGAAATCCGGTGCCTTTCACCGATGGTGCGGTGTACGGTTCGGTGGATCAGACATCGCAAAATGCCGATAGCGCGGGGCTCACGCTACAGGCGCAAGAGACCGCGAAGCTCTTCGGGCATACGAACCAGTTTATCATGGGCGCGAGCTACGACCATGGAACGGTCGCGTATACCGCGAAAAGCGAACTTGGCTTCTTCCAGCCGAAGTTTGTGGTCGAACCGCAAGGCATCATTCTGTCGGGATCGGAAGATTTCAATCCACGCTCTCTGACGACCTACAACGACTATTTCGGCGCGTACTTCACGGACACGTTCGATATCACGGAAGACTTGGCACTGACGGTGGGCGGACGCTACAACTTCGCGCGCATCCAGATCGAAAATACCGGCGATCCCGAAAACGACGAACTCAACGGAACGAACAAGTACAACCGCTTCAATCCGTCAGCCGGTCTGACGTACAAGTTCGGACCTGCGCTCAACTGGTACGGTGGCTATTCGGAAGCGAACCGGGCGCCGACGGCTGCGGAACTGGCATGCGCCGATCCGGAAAATCCGTGCTTGATCGAAAGCTTCCTGACGGCGGATCCGCCGCTCAAGCAGGTCGTTTCGCATACCTGGGAAACCGGCTTCCGCGGCACGATCAAGAACTGGACGGGTTCGCAGTGGGACTGGGGCGTGGGTCTCTTCCGCACCCTCAACACCGACGACATTTTCAACGCGGCTTCTACCGACATCGGCCGTGGTTACTTCCAGAACATCGGTGAGACGCTGCGGCAGGGTGTCGAAGCGAACATCTCCTACCGATCGAAGCGACTGTTTGCCTATGGCAACTACACCTACAACGACGCCACGTTCAACTCATCGGCAATCTTCCCATCGCCCAATCACCCGGGCGAAGGCACCGTCGAGTGCGGAGCGGATGAGGGCGGCGGCGGTGATGACGACGGCCCCGGCAAATGCTATCTCGTTCATAAGGGCGACCGCCTCGCCGGCGTGCCTGCCCACACCTTCAAGGCCGGCTTCGATTACTGGATGACGGGTAAATGGAAGGTCGGCGCAGATGTCGTGGCCGCCAGCGACCAGATTCTGTTCGGTGATGAAGCCAATCTCGATAAGCCGCTTGCGGGCTATGCCAAGGTCAATCTGCACACGTCATACGACGTGACGGATCATGTGCAGATCTACGGTTTGTTCGAGAACCTGTTCGACAAGAATTACTCGGTCTACGGAACCTACTTCAGCGTCGACGATGCCAACGAGTTGACGCCGGCGACGGGCGTTACATTCAGTGAGAACAACCCTCGCACCGTCGTACCCGCGCTCCCGTTCGCGGCCTATGGCGGCGTGAAGGTGAAATTCTAATCTACTCTGCCATCACGACCTCATCCCGAAACTCGACGCGGCGGATCTCCCATCCGCCGCTTCTCTTTTTCTTGCCGACGACGTCGGGTACTTTGAATCGCGGATCAGAACCGGCCGTCGGCCATGTGGAACACAGTGAGGCAGATCGCAGCGGTCAGAAGGAAGAGCAACGTGATGACGACTTTGTCCATGTGAAGAGCGCTCCCGATTGGCTAATGTGACTTGCCCTCAATATACAATCGAGCGGGGCGTGAGAAGGACGCGCGTGGCCTCCGAGCCTGAAGTCGTGGCGAAGGGGGCCCCACGCTTCGCCGCTCCATTCGCAGCGCAACCGAAGTGTCACGCGGCGACGCTTGTCGCCGGGAAATCACGCGCGCGCGTTGCGACCGATGGGGTAGCAGCAGGGCTGATTGTCGATACGCTCGCGCTTTTTGCCTCGGATGGTGCCGCCTGCGCTGGCAGACCGGCAATCAGTCGCCGAATACGGACTTCAACGTCGGCGATATCCTGCGAGCCCGAATGGGACATTTGGAGTATCGCCATTGCGATCGAGGCCCGGACGGGATCGTTCGGGTCAGCGGTTCGGCGTAAGGGATCGGTTTCGTCGCGGAGCCGGATGTAAAGATCTGTAAGTACGCTGCCCGGCAGGCCGAGCCAATCTTCGTTGTCCAAGGAGAGCCCCCTTGCTGAACGCGCCTCGTTGGCGCCGATCGGAAACGCGCAGCTCCGCCGTTTTGTTGCGTCGCGTCGACGCCGGCCTAGGGCATTTCGCTGAAGGGATTTCCGCTGGCGGCCGTGCAAAGGACGCCGGGGTGGTTCAGCGCAATCAAGAACTTAACGGAAATGTAATCGACCCCCCATGTCAGCGCCGCGGTCCGGTTCCTACATGGTTGGCAACGGCCTGCGCGCGAGCACGGGCGGGACATCAGCGGAGGCAAGCCTCAAATGAATGCAGAAGAGCAGAGACTGATTGAAGACTTGTTTGAGCGCCTGCGCGGCTTCGATCGCGATGGCGGCAAAGATCCGGAAGCGGAGGGGCTAATCCGGGACCTCATTCGGAGGTCGCCGGACGCGCCGTATTATCTGGCGCAGACGGTCATCGTGCAGCAACAGGCGCTGGAGCGTGCCGAGGCGCGGATGCGTGAGCTGGAAGATGCGGCATCGCGTCCTCCGCAATACACGGGTCGCGGAGGCAGCTTCCTGCCGGGTTCTTCCGGGTCGTCGGTTCCGACGGCGGGCGGAGATCGTTACGCCGGTGTGTCCGGTCAGCCCATACGCGGACGTGATGCCGTCAATGCTCCGTCCGCCAGTCCGTGGTCATCGCAGCCGCAACCCAGTGGCGGAGGCTTTTTGTCTTCAGCGCTGACGACCGCGGCTGGTGTCGCGGGTGGTGTGTTCTTCGCGGATGGGATTCGCAGCCTTTTCGGAGGTGGAAGTCGGGAATCCGCGATTGGCTCCAACAGCGATCAGGCAGCGCTCGACCGGGCCCAAGATGAAGCTCAGGACGCGCGCGATGATGCCGACAAGGCGCAGAAGGATTTGGCTTCGGACGACGCCGAACTCGATGCCATGCAGGATGCGAACGACGACGATCCGGATGACACTTGGACCGACGACGACAGCATGGACGTCTAAAGTCCGATTGGTTTTTTAGAGCTGTCGTCTCGTCAAAGGTCCACGACGATAGCGGGAGGCGAAAGGCCGCGGCGACGTTGACGATGGAGTCACTCGTTGCCTCGGCTACGCAGCATGATTGGCCCGCGCGAAAGATCGCCTAGCCGACACTTTCCATCGTCTCGCCTTCGAGATTGAGGTGTCCACCCGAACGTTTCGATGGCGTTCTGCCGATCGCCCCAATAGGGCGTAGTACGGCCAAGCTTCGCTTCAAAGCAAACTTTCGCACATGACATGTCGCCCGGCCATCGGAACCCGGCCATGGGGAGATCGTTGCTCAAGCGGTACCGGATGGCGATTGCGAGCGGAATTCAAGCTCATCGCCCGGTGACTGAGGGACGGAAACAGAAAGCGAAAGGTCATTCAGTATGGAAGAGGACAGAACATCGAAACGCGGCTTTGCTTCGATGGACGGTGAAAAGCAGCGTGAAATCGCCCGTAAAGGCGGTGCGAGCGTTCCTGCGCATCAGCGGAGCTTTTCACGCAATCACGACCTTGCCGTCGCGGCAGGGCGAAAAGGCGGTCAGGAAAGCGGCGGAAACTTTAGAAACGACCCTAAGCGTGCAGCGGAGGCGGGCCGAAAAGGTGGCCAACATTGACGGATATAGACGTCTGAATTGACACGGCGGCCGGAGCAAAACTCCGGCCTTTCCGTATGTGACGTGCGAGATCACCCACCGTGCGAGGCCGTCAACCATTTTGGGTTCAGCCAACGATCAGCGGGACCATCATAGGGCAGGCGGGTGATGTCCCAATGGCTAACGAAGCGAGCGTAGACATCCCAGACCGGCGGGCCGCCCCCGATATAGACGACGCGCCCGGCGTACTGCTTGAGAGTTTCTTCCGGATCCATGTTCGATCGAAGCACGACAAGGGTGCGATCGGTCCGCGCGAAGTCTGGCACCGCCCCGATAGTTTTCGGGCCAGCCATCAGAACGTGGCCACGGGTAATATCGAAGAAGCGGGCGACGTCAGCGACGTACTCGGGATCGCGATTGCCTTCCCAAGGTAAATGACCGTTGAGGCCAAGTTGGCCCGACTGGCCGATTGCGCAGATGACCCTCACTACGGTTTGCTGCATTCAAGTTTCCCATAAATCTGTCGAAAGCTGCGCTCTTGCGCGTCGACGCTAGGTCGCGACGGCTCCTCCATCTCTGAAATCCGGGAGCAATTGTAAAGAGAAGGAGCCGTCGACGATGTGATCAGCGCTGGAGATATCGAATGACCATGTCGGTCATCCGGCCGAACGGGGGACGCAACAGCCCACCGAAATTGAAACGGCTCTGCTCGAATACACCTCTGGCATGGCTGAGCGTTTTGAAGCCCTCGATGCCGTGGTACGCGCCCATGCCCGAATGGCCGACGCCGCCAAAAGGTATGTCGTTCTGGACGTAATGCATCAAAGTGTCGTTGATCGTGAGGTTGCCGGAGGTCGTGCGGGTCAGCACCTTTTGCCGATCCTCGCTGCTACGGCCGAAATAATAGAGCGCAAGAGGACGCGGCCGTTGATTGATGTAGGCGATGGCCTCATCCATCGCGCGGTACGTTACGATGGGCAGGATCGGCCCGAAGATTTCCTCCCGCATCACAGCCATGTCGTCGGTGGCATTGAGCACGATCGTCGGAGCGAGCCTGTGAGCACCCGCGGAACCATTCTTCGTGGTTTCAATGACGCGGGCTCCACGCTTGGTGGCGTCGTCGATGAGGCCACGGAGGCGCGCGTACTGGCGGTCATTCACGATGGAAGAATAGTTCTGGTCGGGAGTACCATCTGGATAAAACTTCGCCGCCATTGCCTCGTAGGATGCAACGAACGCGTCGGCGTCTTTTTCGTGTACGAGCACATAGTCAGGCGCAATGCAGGTCTGGCCGGCATTCGCGAGCTTGCCGTAGGCGACGCAACCTGCCGCGTTGCCGATATCGGCATCGGGACCGATGAGCGTAGGGGACTTTCCGCCGAGTTCGAGGGTGACGGGCACAAGGTTTTCCGCCGCTTCCTTCAAAACCATCCGGCCCACGCCGGTGCTGCCTGTAAAGACGAGATGGTCAAACGGCAATCGCGAGAAGGCTGCCCCAATTTCGGGGCCGCCCGTCACGACCGCAACTTGGTCCTCCGGAAAGATGTCGCGAAGCATCGTCTTCAGGAGATCGCTGGTTGCGGGTGTCAGCTCCGACGGTTTCAGAATTACGCGGTTGCCGGCGGCGATAGCCGACAGCAGAGGCATGAGAGCGAGCGAGAGCGGATAATTCCAGGGCGACACGATCCCCACGACGCCGAGCGGCTGGTAGACCACGCCTGCGCGACCCGGGAGGAAGTGCAAAGCCACTCGCCGGCGCTCTGGCCGCATCCACTTGGAGACGTTGCGGCGCAGATAGTTAACGGCCTGGACGACGGGTATGACTTCCATGATCCGGGTCTCGTAGGCGGATCGATGGCCGAAGTCTTTGCTCACCGCGGCTTCAAACTGCGATTGGCGCGCCAGAAGTCCACGCTTCACCTTGCGAAGGTCGGCCCGGCGTTGCTCGGCCGAGGGAGGCCCGTCGCGGAGAAAGGCCGCTCGCTGCTTGCCGAGAAGCGCTGGTAAGAGGAAGTCATCCTTGACCGGAAACTGTGCAGTCATTAAAGGTTCTCCTATGTTGGCATTGGTAACATTAGCGCCAGATAGCGCGCCATGTTTCTCGTGTCAACATATGTTAGCTCCGTAAACATTGGGTCGCACTTGAACCATCCTGAACGACCATACCACCATGGCGATCTCAAGCGCGCCCTAGTGGAAACTGCGCAAGCCATGCTTCGTGAGGGGGAAGGCTGGCAATTTAACCTGCGCGAAGTGGCGCGGCGTGCCGGGGTGAGCCATACGGCGCCCTATAAACACTTCCCTGATAAGAGTGCGCTTCTGGCAGAAATCGCGCGCCAAGGCTATCTACAACTGCGTGACGCCCTGACCGCCGCCGTCGGGCAGAATACACGCTCGGCTCGGGCGGAATTACTAGCGGCCTCAGAGGCTTATCTGGCGTTCGGGCGGGCGAATAGTTCGCTTTACCGCCTGATGTTCAGCGCAGATGTCGATAAGGTCCGATACGAAGGTCTTATCGAGGCCTCACTCGCGACTTTTGACGTCCTGCTCGACATTTTGACGCGCGGGCAGAAAGAAGGGGTGTTCCGGGCTGCCCCGTTGGAGGGGCAAGCGGCAGCATGTTGGGCTCTCGTCCATGGCTTGACGATGCTCGACCTCGACCGACAACTCCTTGTGGAGAAGGTGGGACCTAACCCATCGGGAGCGGTAATCGAGAGCCTTCTCGAAGGTATTCTCGCGTGAGGGCGCGGCGGAGGCCGCCCATAAAGCTCGCTACGCCGCCATATCCAGAGTTCCGAGCACCCACTTTTCGTACTCGTCGCTCAAGTCCTGCAGCCATTGTTTCGGCAGGGCATTGATCTTCTTGACGTCGGTCTTGGCGCGAACGGGCAAGCTGACTTGGATGAACTTGTACCCGTTCTCCATCGGCGACGAGCTGATCGTGCCCCCGATGTGACCGATCGCCAGTGATGCTCTCAGATAGTCGCTGGCGCGCGTCGGAGCGCCCTGCAGGGGCGGAGCGAAAAGAACGCAATCCTGCATTGCCTTTTGCGGCTCGCAATTGCGCATCTCGAAACGAATGGAGACTGCGCCGTTGTCGGCGTCCTTTCCATCGTTCTTGATGTTGACGAGCATGGTGCCGCCCGAGGAGGGCCACTGGCCCAAGGGCTCCATGAATTGGGCCATGATCGAACTCATTACCGCTGGGTCGGCGCCGACGAACATTTGGGGTTGCTCGGCGTTGACGCTTACCAGCTGCGAACCGAGATCCCGATTGATGGTTTCGGCACAAGCGGTGACGATCGAGACGAGATCGGCTTGCTTGTCCGTGCCACCGTCGGCCCGCAACGTCGTGCGGGTCAGCGCTTCGGAGAGGTCGATTGCGCGCTGGGTTTCCTCAACAGGAATCCGCCAGTGATCGCGAATACGCAATTGCGACCAAAGCTTTTGAACCGATGGGCGCCAAGACGTCTCGCCGAGCGCATCCTTCAGATAGTGGTACATCGTCGACGGAGCGTTGTCATACGGCAGCAGGCCGGACAGCAGGGCGAGATCGTTCATGCGATCGCGAAGAAGGGTACGATGCATCGCGCTGAGCTTGTCGCGCAGAAGCATGTCGTATTCGTTCTTCAAGAGATAGAACGTGATGGCCTGGTCGATTTCCGCTTCGAGGACGCGCAGGTCCCAGGGCTTGGAGATGTAACGGAGGATTTCGCCCTTGTTGACGGCGTCGATCGCGCTGTCGAGATCGGCATACGCCGTGGTCAACATGCGGATGATGTCGGGGCGCTCATTGCGGACGCGGTTGAGCAGACTGACGCCACTACGACCCGGCATGCGCTGATCGGAGATCACGAGGCCGATGTTGTGATTGCCCGAAAGGATGATGGTTTCAGCCTCATCCGCGCTCGTCGCAGTCAGAACGTCGTATTTGGCACCAAAGGCCTTCTTGAAGTATTTGACCGCCTGAGGTTCATCATCGACGATGAGAATTTCAACGGGCTGGTCAGTACGAAACGACTCCATGAGCGACCTGGTTCTCTTTCCCTGACGCGATCGGAAGATTGAAACGGAACTCCGTCCACTCTCCAAGACTACTCTTAACACTCAATGAACCGCCGTGGTTGGCGATAATTCGGTGGCTCACCGCAAGGCCGAGCCCCATGCCCTCTCCGACCTCTTTCGTCGAGAAGAATGGGTCAAAGATCTGGGTCTGGATTTTGGGGTCGATGCCGGTGCCGTTGTCGCGCACTGAAACAATCATTTCATCGCCTTCGACGACAGACGTGATCGAAATCTCGGGACTGCGCTGTTCCTCGATGGTCCGGACGGCCGCCACCGCATTGACGATCAGATTGACAAGAACCTGAGCGATCGTCGACTGCGATCCATAGACCTCGCCCCCCGCGGCGATATTCTTGGTTATGGTTATCCCTTTCTGAATATGGGCGGTGAACCTGAGGGCGTGATCGATTGCCGATTCCATATGGAACGGTCGGGGGTGTTCCGGACGATGAGGCGCGGTAAATCCTCGGAGATCTGTTACGACGCGGTGGATGCGCTCATAGCCAGCATGGATGTCCTTCACGGTATCGGCCGTATCGGGATCTGATTGAATCGTCGGATCGCGCGCGGCAAGCTGGAGCGCGGTGCCCATGAAGTTCAGCGGGTTTCCTATTTCGTGGAGGAGCCCTGCGGCCATCGTGCCAAGCGCGCTGAGGCGGGCGTTTTGGACCAGCGCGGCTTCCGTTTCCCTGAGCTGCTGCAGGCTCGTCTTCAGTTCGGCATTGGTTCGATGCAAGTCGCTTTCAAGCTGGGCAGCCCTGATGAGATTGGCGATGCGCGAGCGTACTTCGAGGCCGCTGAAGGGCTTGATGAGGAAGTCGTCGGCGCCGTGCTTCAATGCGATGATCTTGGCTTCCTCGTCGGCGCGAGCGGTCAGGACGATGATCTTGGTGCTGCGGGTTTCGGCGCGTTCCTTGAGCGAACGGCAGACCTCAAGACCCGAGACGCCGGGCAGCATGACGTCGAGCAAAATAAGATCGGGCTTTGCCTGCGTGGCTTTTTCGAGCGCGGTGATGCCGTCGGGCGCTTCGATGATGCGGTAGGTTTCTCGCAGCATCGAGACGAGATAGCGGCGCATATCGGGTTCGTCGTCGACGACGAGCAGGAGCGGCAGTTCCGCCCGCTCGTCGCTCTCGGGCGCGTCGTCAGACGTTGTCACCGTCGTGGACTGAGAGCTTTCATCGACCATCATGGCGCGCGCGGACGCCTTTCGGTCGAACATGCGAAGAGGATCATCGGCAAGCCGATCGGGCTTGTCATCCGAAGTGCTCATGTCGAACTGCGTAGCCTCCAGGGCATGGTGGAATCGTAAAACGAATGTCGTGCCGTGGCCGGCGTTGCTCGTCGCCGTAACGTCGCCGCCGTGTCGGGTCATCAGCTCACGGACGAGCGCCAAGCCAAGTCCAAGGCCTTGATGGCGGCGGGTGGCCGAACCGTCGACCTGGTAGAAGCGGTCGAAAATATGTGGAAGCTGTTCGGCAGAGATGCCGATACCGGTGTCGGAGATCGTGACCGTCACCATGCCGCCGTCGCGCGCGGCGGAAATGTCGATCCTGCCGTCCGGCGGAGTGAACTTGATCGCGTTGGCGATCACGTTGCTGATGATCTTCTCAAGGGCGTCCTGATCGGCGCTGATGAGAAGATCGCCGCTCGGCTCGTGCAAGTCGAGGTGCACACCCTTCAGCGCGGCGAGATGCTTCATCGAGGCCGCCGTGTGCTGAAGGAAGTGGCCCATATCGATGGGTTTCTTTGAAAGCGCGGCTCGTCCTTCCTCAAGGCGAATGAGGCTCAGGATGTCGTTGACGAGACGAAGCAGTCGAAGCGCATTATTTTCAATGACGTCGAGGAGCTGCTGCGACGATGGTCCAAGCGCGGCCGCGTCGGACTTCAATTTTTCGACCGGAGCGAGAATGAGAGTGAGCGGCGTTCTGAGCTCGTGACTGACGTTGGCAAAGAACTGCGACTTCAGCCGATCGAGGGCGGAAAGCTCCTGGTGCTGAGACGCCAGCTTGTTTTTCAGGCGGAATTCGTTGAAACGGCGCCGATAGTTGAAGTGGACCGCCGTGACCGAGATGATGCAGGTCAGAACGAGGAAGTAGAGGTTGTTCAGCAGCGAGTTGATAGTCTCGCCGGCGCTTGGAACGCGCGAACACGCGATGGTGTAGATGCCAAGCGTCGATACGCACAAGAGCGCGGCTTCGAACGGCTGCATCGGAGCCAGCACGCCGACCGCGAACAGGATCAGGAACAGGCCGTTGTAATAGGTCGAGTTCGCGCCATCCGTTATGCCGATGATCACGGCGATAGCAGCGACGGCGATGAGAATGCCCGCCATCGTGAGGTAGCGAACGTAAGCCGCGGTCCGGTCCCAGAAATGCAGCGCATAGATTACCGCGATCAGGCCTGCCGCGACGAGCCGGATGACGGTGAGGGTTTCGACCTGATCGACATAGGTGATGCGATCGAGCAAAATTCCGGCCGGAAGCAGGATGATGCCCAAAATCGCGGCAACCTTCGACTGCCTCAGCCGGAGCTCATGCTCCTCGGCCTCGAAGGCGTGTCGTAGGTGGTTGTGTTCATCCATGCGGTCAGTCGGCCGGTTTATCGAGCTCCAGAAAGACGTTGATACCGGTCTCGTCTCTATAAATCTTTAGCGGCCCGAGATCTGGCGCGAGCCTTTCCATGTCGGCTTCGTCTCGGAGCACCAGATGCCATTCCGAAACATGTTCCATCAAACCCTTAATCGGATTTGAAGAATGGACGTTCGTGACGATCACGCGGCCGCCCGGCTCGCACCATTGGTAGAAGAGACGTACCAACTTGGCGCAAACGCGATCGGAAAGGTAATCGAAGAGGCCCGCGCAATAAATGATGTCGTAAGTTTTAGTCGCTTCGGGCAGTTCGATCGCTTCGCGAAGCAGCTCCTGGACCGTCTTCAGAATGTAGGTGACATCGAGCGGCTTTTCCTGACCATCGGTGATCGCCTCAATTTGTCGCTTCGCGTAGGCGAGCGTCTCGGCGTTGAAGTCGAGGAGATCAAACGAAAAACGGCGAGACTCCTTGTTCTTGGAAAGGAACAGCTGAAGTTCGTGCGCGGGGCCGCAACCCACATTCAGAACGCGGAGGTGCTTGCCTTCTGCGGCCGCTTTTTCGGCGGCCTTGTTCAGCATGTCTTCGAGCAGGTAGATGCGGTTCCGGTGCGCGGCCGCGGGGCCGGCGTTCAATAGCCAGTCATTCACAATCTGGCCGTAAGTCGTCTTGCCGCCGCGCTCTTTGGAGAACATCATGTTGACCATCTCGTAGTCGCCGGCGTAGCCGAGCGGTTTCGAGTAGACGCGGTTGAAAAAGGGCGAGGCCATCATCAGCGGCAGCAGATCGCGCTGCGCCAGCTGCTTGTGGTTCTCGACCTCGTCGGCCTCGAGCTGGCGGCAGGCTTCTTCGAGTTCCATGATGATGCCGGTCAGGCGGGGCATGACGGCCGCTTTGACCTCTTCAAACCTCGCGGCATCAAGGAACGCGTTGTTCGCGCCAGGCTCGCCCTCGACCGCGAGGTCGACCTGATCGAGCCAGAAGCTCAAGTCGCTCAGGAATGATCGGAGATCGCCGACCCTGATTTGGTAGTTGGGATCGAGCTTGTTGGCGCGTTCCCATTCATCGACGAAGCGCCCGACTTCTGATCCGAGGCCAGCCGGTTCGGAAATGATCGCGTCGACCGCCGACCACTGGTTGACCAGGGTCGCGGACACCACCACCAGAATGCTGGTGGTTACAACTCCAGTAACGACCGCATCGCCTTGGTAAACGAGGTTCCTGCCGCGACGAACCTTGAGATCGCTCAGGACCTCGCTGGTTTGGACCGGCGAAAAGGGATTGTAGATCTCAAAGACAATGTTGCGACGCGAAAGCTTGCTTAACGTGCCGCGAAAGACGGTGCCCTGACTGCTGCGAAAGGAAACCGTGCGATCAATATCTCGCTCGATACGCAAGGGAAGACGCTCCATGAACGATGTGGCTTGGTGAACACGAGGTTACCATACCGGTTCAGTTTTGCGCCGCGTGATTTATAAAGAGTTGAGATGCGATCTATTTTTCAATGGCTTGGTGATACATCCCGGTTACTCCGCCTTTGGAAGGCACATACTGAGGGATGAACTGCCCGTATTTTCATCAGTCGATGTTAGTAGTTCGCCATCGAAGGCCCAGAGCGCACTACGGATGGTGCGCCATGACTGATGGTCGTCGAGCGCCAGCGGCGTGTACCCGGCAAGGCCGAACCGCACTTCATTGTGCGCTGCACCGGAGAAAAGCGAAATTGTCGGGGTCGCCCCCTCGGACGTACGGCTTGCGCTCAGGGTGCGCAGAACATTGGTCAGCAGGAACTTCATAATCTCGCGGGGGACCCGATACGTGAAGTCGTGCGAGGGGTTAAGAGCCGGGAGAACGACGGGTCGGGCCGGGCTGGACGCAATCTGCTCGATGACATCCGACAGGGTGTCCAGCATCGACGTCGCCGGGATGGCGGCGGGCGTGGTCAGGCTCCGCGCGAGGTTGTTGATCGAATTCGCCAGCGAGCGGCACTGCTCGACGTCGCGCTGCACCTGGCTGGCGGACGCGGCGATCTTCGCCGTCCGGAGCCGGTTCGTCCAAGAGGTCATGTACGTGGTGGCGGCTTGCGGCTTCTCGAGGGGGCCGGGGGCGCTCAGCTGTGTCAGGCGCTGGGCTTCGGCGTCGAGTGACTTCAGCGGCGCTTCGAGACCGCCGGCGAGAATGGCAAGGAGAGCGAGATTGGCGCTTTCGGCGTCGCTGGGCGACGTCGGTCCGATGACGGGCTCAGCCAATGCGGCGGCCGAGCGTTCGACCTCAAGTGCATCCTGCATCGCAGCCGAAAGTTCGTCGAGGTTCCAAGGCTTCGGCACAAACCGATAAATGCCGGCGTCGTTAATGGCGTGCTGAAGGTTGTCGATATTGGCGTAGGCGCTGGTCAAAATGCGGACAGTGGACGGCCAGGATTTGCGAACGTCGCTCAAGAACGACACGCCGCTATCGTGCGGCATGCGCTCGTCGCTGACCACAACGGAGATTTCATCACCATCGGCTTCGAGGATTTCCAGGGCGTCGTGCGCGCTGCCGGCTGTCTTGACGTTCGCGTATTTGCCGACCGAGGCCTTGAAGTACTTCAACGACAGAGGCTCGTCGTCGACGAAAAGAATTGTCCCGCTCTTCTTCATCTCGGCCTTCGTAGATTAAAAGGAGATCCCCGTCCGCAAGCGGCTTTCGCCATCACGTCAGAATTCACATCGAGTCTGAAAATCAATGCGTGCCTTAACATTCAATTGGACGACAAGTATTTGGAATCAATGTCGCATTGAGTGAAAAATTGAAACTGTTCGTAGTTAGTCTTAAAAAACTTCGACTTGCTTTGCCACAAAAGGACGATTTCAAGCCCAATTCGGTGGTGAAATACCCTAATCATTGATGGAAAGAAATGGTCTGACGCGGGCCAGCTCTTGGAAATCTGACACTTCTTTCTGGTCCGCGCCTCGCACCTCAAACGCTCAATAGGAGATGCTCGCGCTCCCACGGGCTTATGACCCGCATGAACTCCTCGAATTCGCTGCGCTTCAACGCGAGATAGACGTGGCAGAAACGCTTGCCGAGAATGTCGTGCAGGGCCGAGCTCTCTTCGAAGTCGGTCAACGCTTCGAGCAGGCCACGCGGCAGCTGATGGTCGTTACGATACGCGTTGCCGACGACGGCTTGGCGCGGTTCGAGCCCATTCTTCATTCCGAGATAGCCGCAGGCGAGACTGGCGGCGAGTGCGAGATAAGGATTGGAGTCGGCCCCGGCGAGACGGTTTTCGACACGACGCGCCTCCGTAACGGCGATCGGAACCCGCAATCCGGCCGAGCGATTGTCAAATCCCCACTCGACATTGATCGGCGCGGCGCCATTGGGCACGAGGCGGCGATAGGAATTGACGTAGGGGGCGAGCAGGCACATCGCCGCCGGCAAATAGGTCTGCTGGCCGGCGAGGAAATTAAAGAACAGCTTGCTCGGCTCGCCGTCGGGCAGCGTAAAGATGTTCTTGCCGGTCTTGGCGTCGACGATGCTCTGGTGGACGTGCATGGCGCTGCCGGGCTCGTTCGCGAGCGGCTTTGCCATGAAGGTCGCGTAGCAGTTTTGCGCGAATGCCGCTTCGCGAATGGTTCGCTTGAAAAGAAAGACCTGGTCGGCGAGGTTGACCGGGTCGCCGTGAAGCAGATTGATTTCCAACTGCGCGGCACCGCCTTCCTGAATGATCGTGTCGATCTTCAGATATTGGCGCTCGGCGAATTCGTAGATGTCATCGACGATCTTGTCGTATTCATCCACTGCACCGAGGCTATAGGCTTGCCGGCCCGCGCCGGGGCG
>JBEVLH010000240.1:0-8133 GCA_040509255.1 Hyphomicrobium sp.
GCCAGCCAGATCGTGAAGCTGTTGAAATTGAGAAGCACGCCCAGCCCGATGAGCGCCGAGGCCACGACAAAGACGAGGACGGCCTGCGGCGAAATCTGACCCGAGGGCAAGGGCCGGTTGGCCGTGCGTTGAACTCGGGCGTCGATATCGCGGTCGATATAATCGTTATAGGCGCAGCCCGCAGCACGCATGGCCATTGCGCCGATCGAGAAAAGGATCAGATAGGAAAAATCGGGATAATGATCGCTATCGTTCACCTGCGCGAGCGCTTGCGACCACCAGCACGGGAAGAGCAGGAGCCAGGTCCCGATCGGCCGGTCGAACCGTCCAAGCCTCAGGAACGGCTGCCAGGACGCCGGCGCCCACTTATCGACCCAGTTGGCTGGCGATGCGTCAGAAACCGTGGCTAGCGGCTTGGGCGAAATCTCGGCTCCCATCGGCAAAAAGCGCTTCTCCTCGACAGTCTGCCAAAGACCTATCCGGCCCGCCAGCCCGACGCAATAAGGGCATCCGCGCGGGATGTGTTTGACTGGACCTGCGGCTTCGATATGAACCGCCCCATGGCCATCCGCGACTTTACCTCAGAGCGATTGTTTGTTGATGACGACCTCCACGCCGGACGCCGCGTCGCCCTGGCGCCGCCCCAAGCCCACTATCTTACGGCCGTGCTTCGCCTGAAGCCCGGCGCGCGGCTTATGGTTTTCAACGGCCGGGATGGCGAATGGCTGGCGACGCTTGCCGAAACCCACAAGCGCGGCGCCGGCCTGCTGATCGAGGAACAGGCGCGCCCCCAATATGGCGGCCCCGATCTTGATTACCTGTTCGCCCCGCTGAAGCGTTCGCGCCTCGATTACATGGTCCAGAAGGCGACGGAGATGGGAGTGGCCAAGCTGCGCCCAGTCATTACCGACCGGACGATTGCCGAAAGAGTTAACAGCGAGCGAATGCGGGCCAACGTCGTCGAGGCGGCCGAGCAGTGCGGCATCCTCCGCGTTCCGGGCGTCGAGCCGCCGGCCGATCTTGATGCGGTTCTCAACGCCTGGGATCCCGCCCGCCGCCTGATATATTGCGACGAGCATGATCAGCAGGTTGATCCGATTGCCACGTTGACGAAGGTTTCGCCTGGTCCGCTCGCAGTCCTGGTCGGCCCGGAAGGCGGATTTTCGCCACGCGAGCGCGAGCGGCTCGTCGGCAAGCCGTTCGTCGTTGCCCTCTCGCTTGGACCCCGAATCATGCGCGCCGATACCGCAGCAGTTGCGGTCCTGTCGCTGGTCAATGCCGTACTGGGCGACTGGCGTGGCGGCTGACCGTGGGGCGAGCACGCGCGCCTATTGCCGTTCGCGCCGCGCCTCGCCATAAGGCTTTGGCCGCGGGGGTGCCGCGCGTCGGATTTCGGAAGGCTAGGCCGCTCGGGCATGTCAACGCGGGAACAAGGTGCTGCTAGCGCGACCGTCGAGACGCGCGAGGATCTGGTGCGCTGGTTCGCGGCCGGCGAAAAGCCGAAGGCCAATTGGCGCATCGGCACCGAGCACGAGAAATTCGTCTTTCGCACCGTCACCCTCGAGCCGGTTTCCTATGGCGGCCCCGACGGCATTCAGGCGCTGATGCTCGAATTGATCCGCCGTTACGGCTGGGTCGCCATTAACGAAGGTGAGAACGTCATCGCGTTGAAGCGTCCCGACGGCGAAGTCGGCGGCACCATCAGCCTCGAGCCCGGCGGCCAGTTCGAGCTGTCGGGCGCGCCGCTCGAAACTTTGCACGAAACGGCGGCCGAGACCGACGAGCACCTGCGCGAAGTTCTGGATGTGGGCGAGGACCTCGCCATCGGATTTCTCGGCGTCGGCTTTTCCCCAAAATGGCGCCTCGACCAAATCCCGATGATGCCAAAAAAGCGCTACCAGGTGATGACGCGCTATATGCCGACGGTCGGCGCCCGCGGCCTCGACATGATGTACCGGACCGCGACCATTCAGGTAAATCTCGACTTCGCTTCCGAAGCCGACATGGTCAAGAAGCTTCGCGTCTCGCTGGCGCTGCAACCTATCGCAACGGCGCTGTTCGCGTCATCGCCGTTCACGGAGGGGCGGCCGAACGGCTTCCAATCGATGCGCAGCGAAGTTTGGCTTGATACCGACAAGCGCCGCACCGGCATGTTGCCGTTCGCCTTCGAGGACGGCATGGGCTACGAGCGCTACGTCGACTATGCCCTCGATGTGCCGATGTACTTCGTCTATCGCGACGGCAACTACATCGACGTCGCCGGCGCATCGTTCCGCGATTTCATGACCGGCCGGCTGAGCGGCTTCGAAGGCCAGCTGCCCACGATCGATGACTGGTCCGACCATCTCACCACACTTTTTCCGGAAGTCCGCCTCAAACGTTTTCTAGAAATGCGCGGAGCAGACGGCGGTCGCTGGGGCACGATCACAGCTCTTCCCGCGTTCTGGGCCGGAATTCTTTATGACGAAGACGCGCTCGATCAGGCCTGGGACCTGGTCCACGATTGGACGGCTGCCGAGCGCGAGGAATTGCGCGCTGCAGTACCCAAGACCGCTCTGGCGACGCGGTTTCGCTCGACCGACGTCCGCACGCTCGCGCGCCAGGCGTTGCGCATTTCCCGCTCAGGGCTCAAGAAAAGGCGGCGTATCAACGCCAAAAATCAGGACGAAACCATCTATCTCGCTCCGCTTGAGAAGATGGCCGGCAATGGCCAGACCGTTTCTGACGAATTGTTGCGGCGTTATTCGGGGGAATGGCGTGGCAATATCGATCGGATTTTCGAGGAGTTCGCGTTCTGATGACGATGTCTGCATCCGGCATCCCCGCACCCCGGTTCAGCCCGCGTTCATGGTCCCGTCTGTAACAATCTCTGTTTATTCAGGCTCAGCCGCCCAGCACCAAGGCCCGGGATGAGGAGGCGGTACGTGTCTCAGGCAGTGATGGCGATCATCAAGCCGGTAAGGATGGCGTTCCTCGTCGTCTTAGCCGCCTTGACCGTTGCTGCCGGTCCGGCGGCTGCCGATCCGTGCGCGGTCACCTGCCGGTCGCAGCACAACAACTGCCGGATGACAGCCAAGCTGCTCTATTCTCCGCGCTGCGACGACCAACTGCAGGCTTGCATCAGCCAGTGCTTCTCCGCCGGCCGGTTCAACAGAGACGCCATCGGCGAACGCGGACGGGGTGGCGAATTCCGTGAGCGTCGCGGGCCACCGGAAATGCGCGAGCCACCCGTGATGCGGGGTTCCCCGCGTGAGTTGCACGATTTTCGTGATCAGCGCGCCCCCCGCTGGCTGGGTGGCGGCGGCCTCTGGAATCGTCGCTGACAGACCATCTATACCAGCGGCTGTATTGCCGCTCGGGTGCCTCTCGTGCGAGAATGATTAACGCTGTCGCCGCATGTTCGACGACTTTCCCTCTGCAGCCTGGAGACGAACGAGATGCCGCATATCGAGCTGCCCGAGCCCGATGCCGGCGTCCTTCGGCGATTGCCGATTTTGATCGAAGGCTTGAAAAGCCAAGTCGGGCCCGACCTTCTGATCGTGGATGAGGAAGGTCGCCGCGCTTACGAGACCGACGCCTTCACCGCCTATCGCCGCATTCCGATGCTCGTCGTGCTGCCGCGCACCACGGACGAGGTCTCCAGGATCTTGAAGTTTTGCCACGAGAACGACGTCAAGGTCGTACCGCGCGGCGCCGGTACCTCGCTCTGCGGCGGCTCGCTGCCGACCGAAGACGCCATCGTTCTTTGCATTTCAAAGATGAACCGCGTGATCGAGATCGACTACGTCAATCGCATCGCGCGCGTCGAAGCCGGCATCACCAATCTGCAGATCACGGCGCAGGTGGCAAAGCAGGGATTTTTCTACGCACCCGATCCATCCTCGCAGCTGGCTTGCTCACTTGCCGGCAACATCGCCATGAATTCCGGCGGCGCCCATTGCCTGAAGTACGGCGTCACGACCCACAATGTTCTCGGCGTCAAGATGGTGCTGATCGACGGCACCGTTGTCGAGATCGGCGGTTCCTCGCTCGAACGCAACGGCTATGACCTGCTGAGTTTCGTCATCGGTTCGGAAGGCCAGCTGGGCGTCGTCACCGAAGCGACGGTAAAGCTCGTCCCATCGCCGGAAGCTGCACGTCCGATGATGATTGGCTTTCGCTCGCCCGAAGCGGCCGGCAGCTGCGTCTCCGCGATCATCGCCGCCGGCATCATACCGGTCGCGATCGAGTACATGGACCACGCCGCCATCGAAGTTTGCGAAGCCTTCGCCGGCGCTGGCTATCCGCTGGACGTCGAAGCCTTGCTCATCGTCGAGGTTGAAGGCTCCGAAGGCGAGATTGGCATCCTGCTTGGGCGCATCGCCGAGATCGCTGCCCGCTTCGATCCGAAAACGGTCAAGATCAGCGCCGATGCCGACCAAAGCGCGCGCATCTGGGCCGGCCGCAAAGCCGCGTTCGGCGCCATCGGCCGTATTTCCGATTATCTCTGCATGGACGGCACCATTCCGTTGGCGCAGCTTCCGCACGCGTTAACCCGCATCAGCCAGATCTGTGCCGAATACGATCTCAAGGTCGCCAACATTTTTCACGCCGGTGATGGCAATCTGCATCCGCTGATTTTGTACGACGCCAACGAACCCGAACAAGCAGACCGCGCCGAGGCGGCCGGTGAAGCGATCTTGAAGCTTTGCGTCGAGCTTGGTGGCTGTCTCACTGGCGAGCACGGCGTCGGTATCGAAAAGCGCGAGCTGATGCTGACGCAGTTTTCGCTCACCGACCTCGCCGTGCAAATGCGCATCAAGACCGTGTTCGATCCGACCTGGCGTCTCAATCCGGCAAAGGTGTTCCCGCTCGCCATCTCGGATGTCATGCGCGCTGGTCACGCCGCCAGCACGCCCGAGGCTGCCTAGGAGAGATGTGGCCGTGAGCGAACTTTGGCGTCCCGCCGCCGAGTGGGAATTGCAGTCCATGATCGCAAGGCTCACGCGCGAAAAGCGCGGCATCGAGGTCGTGGGTCACGGCGCGCTTCGCAACACCGGACGCGCGGTCAAAGCCGATATCGTTCTGACCACGTCAGGGCTCAAGGGCGTCACGCTTTACGAGCCGACCGAACTCGTGATGTCGGCCCGTGCTGGCACCCCGCTATATGAAATCGAAGCCGTTCTGGCGGCGCGCGGCCAGATGCTTGCGTTCGAGCCCGTCGACCTCGGGCCGACGACTGGCGCACCCGGCGGCGCTCTCTCAATTGGCGGCGTCTTCGCGACAAATTTTTCCGGTCCCCGCCGAATAGCTGCGGGAAGCGCGCGTGACAATCTGCTCGGAGTTCGCGCCGTCAACGGCCGGGGCGAGCTTTTCAAGTCGGGCGGCCGGGTGATGAAAAACGTCACCGGCATCGACGTCGCTCGCGGTCTGACGGGCAGCTGGGGAACGTTGGCGGTGATGACCGAAGTCACGTTCAAAGTCGCTCCGATCCCGCAGACCATGCAGACATTGGCGTTTGCCGGTCTACCCGACGATCTCGCCATCGAGGCCCTGAACGTCGCCATGGCGACCCCCCTGGAAGTCTCGGGCGCTGTCCATCTTCCGAAGAACTGCGCCGACCGCATCCGCACGCCGAAGCTTCGCTCCATCGGCCAGTCGCTGACACTTCTGCGTCTTGAAACCTTCGCCGCCGCAATCGATACGCGCAGGGAAAAGCTGAAAGCCGCGCTCAAGGTCTACGGCACTCCGGTCGAACTCGACTCGGAGGAAAGTTTCAGCCTCTGGAGCGAATTCCGGTCGCTCGCCATGATGCCGTTCTCGACCGAAACGAGCCTGTGGCGCATTTCGGCGTTGCCGACAAAAGCCGCCGACATCGTTTTTGCGATCCAGAAATTCATGGGCGCGGTCGCATTCTACGATTGGTCGGGCGGTTTGATCTGGCTTGAAGTACCGGCTGCAGCCGACGCGGGAGCCGCCGACGTTCGCCGCGCCGTTGCCGTTCGCGGCGGCCACGCCACATTGATCAGGGCGGAGCCCGACGTTCGCGGCAATGTCGATGTCTTCGAACCGTTGAGGCCCGAGGTCGAGCGATTGACACGCGGCATCAAGTCGGCGTTCGATCCGAGCGGCCTTCTCAACCGCGGACGCATGTACGCCAATTTCTAGACACGCAAGGCCGACAGTCAGGCGCAATGCAGACCAATTTTACAGCTGAGCAGCTCAAAGACCCCGAGACCCGCGAAGCGGACCGCATCCTGCGGCGCTGCGTCCACTGCGGATTCTGCACGGCGACCTGCCCGACCTATGTCGTGCTCGGCGACGAACGCGACAGTCCACGCGGCCGCATCTATGCGATCAAGGACATGCTCGAGAAGGGCCTCGACGCTAAGCCCGAGGTCTCTAAGCACATCGATCGATGCCTGTCGTGTTTTTCGTGCATGACGACCTGCCCCTCGGGCGTCGACTACATGCATCTCGTCGAAATCGCCCGCAAACATATCGAGAAGACGGGGCACCGCAGCCTCAAGGATCGACTGATCCGCCGCGCCCTGACCGAGATCTTGCCGTACCCGAAGCGCTTTCGCTGGGCGATGCGCGCCGCGCCGTTGGGCCGCCGCATGGCCCCCACACTGCGCGCCCTGAATTTTCCCGAACTCGCCGCGATGGTAGAGCTTGCGCCTCTCCAGCCAATTCACCCTGGACGCTTCCGAGGGCCCGGCACGGCTTCGCCGACGGGGTTGAGAACCGGGCGCGTCATCCTGCTCGCCGGCTGCGCGCAACAGGTTCTGCGCCCCGAAATCAACGACGCCACCATCCGCCTGTTCGCGCGCGGCGGCATCGACGTCGTCGTGTCGGCAGGCGCGGCCTGCTGCGGAGCGCTGAACCAGCACATCGGGCAGGAAGAGGCGGCGATCAAAGCCGCCAAGATTAACGTCGACGCCTGGAGCAAGGAAATCGCCAAAGGCGGCGTCGACGCCATCATCATCAACACGTCGGGCTGCGGCACGACGGTGAAGGACTACGGCCATCTGTTGAAACACGAGACGGAATACGCCAAGCGCGCGAAAGATATTTCCGCCATGACGAAAGACGTCACCGAGTTCCTCGATCAATACGATATCGGCGCGCCGAAGCGCTGGTCGAGCCTCAAGGTCGCCTATCACTCCGCCTGCTCGCTCCAGCACGGCCAGCGCGTGACGAGCCAGCCGAAAGCATTGCTGAAAAAGGCCGGATTTACCGTGCTCGACGTGCCGGAAGCCCATCTCTGTTGCGGATCGGCAGGCATCTACAATATTGTGCAGCCCGAGATCGCAGGCGCGCTGCGCGACCGCAAGGCCGCCAATATCAAGTCGCTTCGGCCCGATCTGGTCGCAGCCGGGAATATCGGCTGCATCACGCAGCTCGCCACGGCACTCGATGTTCCCGTTGTGCACACGATCGAACTTCTCGATTGGGCTCACGGCGGACCGGTTCCGCCGGGGCTCGAAGCACTCGAACAGTATTCCACCGACGTCCCACAGCCGAAGCGCAGCGTTGAGGATTATATCGGCGTATGACCACCGCAACTGAAGTGACGAAGTCCCGTGCGCTGCTCGGCGATCAGCTCCGCGCCCGCCTTCGCGGCAAGGCCAAGCCCATCGGCTCGCTTGGCCGCCTCGAAGATCTCGCCGTCCAGATCGGCCTGATTGCTGGGTCCTTGAACCCCGATCTCGGCGCGGCCCGCATCATGGTCTTCGCCGGCGATCACGGCATCACGGCCGAAGGCGTCACCGCCTATCCGTCGGTCGTGACGCGCGAGATCGCAAAGTTCGTTTTAGCCGGAACCGCGGGCGTCAACGTGCTCGCGCGCGCCGCTTGTGTCGGCGTCGAGCTTGTCGATGCGGGCCTGCTCGAGCCTTTGCCGCCGCATGACGCACTTCTCGATCGCCGTATCGCACCGGGCACGAAAAACGCGCGTCGCGAACCGGCAATGTCGGTTGAAGAATGCACTGCCGCGCTCGACGCCGGCCGCATTCTCGACGCCCGGCTTGGCACCGAAAATGTCGGCATCGTCGGCTATGGCGAAATCGGCATCGGCAACACCAGTTCCGCAGCACTCATTGCACATGCGCTGACGGGCCTCGATCTGAAGTCGCTCGTCGGCCCCGGTGC
>JBEVLH010000241.1:0-4640 GCA_040509255.1 Hyphomicrobium sp.
CGATCATCCTCCTCGACGAACCGACATCGGCACTCGACAGCGAAACGGAAGATGTCATCCAGCGCGAATTGCGGCGGTTGACGGAGGGAAGGACCACTCTCGTCATCGCTCACCGCCTCTCGACGATCCTGCACGCCGATCTGATCCACGTGATCGAAGCCGGACGCGTGATCGAGAGTGGGACGCATGAGCAGCTGATCGCGAGCGGAGGCGCCTATAATCGCCTGTTCAAGCTCCAATTCGCGAAATTCCTCGAATCCAAGCAGCCCATGGCCGAAGCGGTCTAGAGACTGTTTAACGTCGTTCGGGGAACTCGAAGTCTGTGGCCCGCCCACGCGCGGCGCGAACTGTTGCCCTGGTGTCACGGCTGACGCCCCACAATTCCGCTATCTCTGTTCGGACGATGGCGGTTGGGGGTGAGTATGGCCGATGTAACGCAGCCGAGCATGATCAGCCGGACGATCGACTACATCCTCGGGCGAAATACGCTGATCGGCGTCGCCTCCTTCATGCTTCTGATCATTTCCGGATACGCGACATGGCACGGCATGCGCGACTTCATCGTTGGCGTCTCGGCGACACCCGCGGCGCCCGCCGCCGGTGGGATCTCCGTGTCAAATGACGTGCTCGTTATAGCTGTCGTCGTCGCGTTGACGTTCCTGATGTGGCTGACGCTGCGCGAAACCTTCGGAGCCAAACGCCGACTACGCGAGCGCATCGTGACGTTCCCGCTCTATGTCTTCCTCGCAATCTGGTCGATCGGCTTCGGATACGGCTTCTGGTGGAGTCTGATTTCAGGCGAGGAGGCGACGAAAACCGGCCTCGCCGGCTTGCAGGAAGATGCGCGCGATGCGAGCGCCGCCGTCGCAGCCCGGCTTGATGCCGTTCGCGGTCAGCTCGACAGCGTGGTCAGCTGGTCGGACAGCCAGATGACGCGTGAGGAGACGGCCGGCGGCAGCTGCGGTGTCCCATCGGGCGCAGGGAAGGGGCCGCTCTACAACGCCCGACGTAGCGTCCGCGATGCGGTCAGCGCCCTTCGCGACGGCATGACGAAGTCCTGGCTGGAGCCGGTGCAGGCCGACGTGCAGTCGCTGCGCCAGGCCGCTGATGGTCTGAGTGGAGCGACCATCGAGGAACGCCAGCGCAATTTCGAGAACAAGGCATCCGAGATTCGCGGCCTCGCGCGCAACATCGCGGCGCGCAGCAACCAGCTCGGCCAATCGACGGCGTCCGAAATGCGGGCATTGGCCGACTCGGTCTCACAGGCTCCGGGCAAATCCGGGTCGTCCTGTTTCGATCCGACCCTCGCGGAGCGCCTCCGCAACGCCTCCGATCAGGCCGACCAGCCGGCCGAATTGAAGCTGCGGGAAGCCGTCTTCAATGAAGGGCCGGCCGGCGTCGCCAACGCCGTCAAGAATCTCTGGAGCAATATCGGCGCCTACACCGCCGGTGCGTTCCGCTATGTGTTTTCCGGCGGCAAGGTGCTGACGGCCGGCCATACCGACGAAGGCGAGCCCATCACCGGTCGCGACGTCATCGCGCTGCTCGCGACGATCGGCATCGACATGGGTCTGCTGGCGCTCGCCATCGTCAATCCGCCGCGCGAGCCGCCATCTGTCCAGCCCTCAGGCGCGCTGCGACGGCAGATCCAGGACGCGATCTACACTGCGATCGGTCGAGCCCCGGGGGCCGACCTCGAATGGGTCCGCCGCCACTTCGTCCATCACAACAACGCCTCCTATCTCGTCATCCCGAACCTTTACAGTTGCGATCCCGACAATAAGGAGGAGGCCGCCAAGGCCATGGCGATCAATCAACTCGCCGGCGTGCTCAGCGATCTCGATCTTGTTCGCTGGCCGCGAGGCGGCAAGTGGTGGCATCTGAAGAAGAATGAACTCCAGATTTTGAAGAATGAAGAATCATCGGGAAGCGACACCGACTTGACCGCCATTCGGAAGAAGTGGGCCGAGGAACAGGGACTGACCGGGGAAGACCTGCAGCGATACGTCGATAAGCGCGCCGTCAGAAATCACGGGCTGTTCTCGAAAGCCGAACGCGCGCTTCAGATTGCCGGCTGGAGTGAGCAGGCGCGCAGCGACATCGAAATCTTCAAGCTTGTGGATTCCGAAGGCTTGACGCCGCTGCTCATGGTGCTGAACGAACCCGGCGCGGCCGCTCACCACGAACCGGAAAAAGAAGGATAAAGATCCCGACCGCCTAACGACCAGCTTGCGAAATCATCTGTAGCCATTCGAGGACTTCGGCCGGCCCCTCGAAGCAGGATTCCTCTTTCGAGAAATTCTCACCCGCGACCTTGAGGCCGAATCCGTTCAGGTCCTCGGCCGCGTGAAAAGCTTCGAGGTCGGAAATATCGTCGCCGATCATCACCGGGGTGCGGTTCGCAAACTGCGGCATTGAGACGAGCTTGCGCAGTGCCCGCCCTTTCGAGAAGCCCACCGGCAAAATCTCGAGTACCTTCCGTCCGCCCCATATCGTGAACTGATCAGGATACTTCGGGATAAGTCCTTCCAGCGACACCATCAGCGACGACTGCAACTCGGGTACCAGCCGGTAATGAAGGGCGACGCCGCTTCCCTTGTCTTCGAACACCACGCCAGGAAGGTCGCGAACGATAGCCTTGATATCGGCATGGAGCGCCGGATCAAAGCTCGGGGTCAGGTTATCGATGGAGCCTTCGGGCGTCAGTCGCATCTGCGCGCCGTGGACGCCGGCACCGATGAATTTCGACGGCCGCAAGAGTTTGTCGGCCTCGGCGAGAGGCCGTCCGGTAATGACGGCGAGCGCGCCGGACAGGCGGGTCGACAGAGCGTCGATAAGGCTTGGCAGGGACGGCGGGACGTGGACCGTTGACGGCGTCAGCGCAACGTCGAGCAGCGTCCCGTCGATATCGAGGAAGAGCGCCACCGGCTCGTTGGATGACAACAATCGCTCGACCTTCGAGCGGGACCCGGACACACACTCGCGCGAGTCGTCCGATCGAACCCGCGGGGAGCTTGCCCTCAAGTGCTGCATTCCAAAACATTCCCTTCTTAGATCGAGAAGCTGAAAAGCGCCGCCTCGGTCGAACGTTCGATTTCGCGTTCCAGCGCTGAGCGGCTTAAAAGACCCGTCTGAGTATCGATGAACTGCACAACGCTGGCTGCATTGATAGAAGCCGCACTTAATGCGCGCGCGGCATCGTCCGTATCCGCAAGATAACATGCGAACGTGGCAGAGAACGCGTCGCCCGCGCCCGTAGTTGCCGCTGCGACGACATGCTGCGCCGACCGGTAGTAAAGATCCTGTCCCTTTGCAATAAATGCGCCGTTCGAACCGTCGGTCAGAACGACGACGCCGACGCCAAGTTCGATGAGGGCCCCGAGGAATTTGAGCAGCGTCATCTCGTAGCCGCCATTGCGAAGCCCCCGCTTGGCGAGCGGCGGCACTGGCTCGTCGTTCTTTGCGACCAACGGCGCGCCGCCGTCACCGAACGATTGCAGAAGGCGCGGCATCAATGTCTGAGCCTCGGCCCGGTTGACGCACAGAACGTCGATATCCTTAAGGCTTTGCCAAAAGTCATCGAACCTCGCCGTCAACTGGCGGATTCCAGGATTGACCGCCAACCGCGCTCCCGCCCGTTTGGCGCGTTCGACGACGAGCGGATAGCAATCCGCCGATTCATTGCTGAGATTGGAAACATAGACGAGTTGCCGCCCATCGAAGGCCTCGACCGGCAAATCTTCGGCATGCAGGCGCGTATTTGCGCCCCGATATGTGAACACGGCGGCATTGCGGTCGTGCGAGGAAACGATAACGGATGCCCCTGTCGGCTCGGCGTCGTCCACCGCAAGCCACGAAACATCGACGCCTTCGGCCCGGAGCAGCGCCAGCACCGTATCTGCTTTGGCGTCGCGTCCGATCTTCGCGATGATCGATGTCGTATGTCCGAGTCGCGCAGCGGCCACTGCCGAATTAAGAGCGCCACCACCGCCGCTCGACGCGATTTGCTCCGCCTCGGTCTTCTGCCCTTCTTCGAGCAGCAGAAACGAGCTTTCGGCATTGCGCATCTTGATCTGTTCGATCTTGTCGCTCGCAATCGTGACGATCGTATCAACCATTGCTCCGCCAATGGTGAGAACGTTCATCTTTGCTCCGCGGCGGCTCCGATCAAATCGCTCGGCTGTCTGAACCATTGGTCCATTTCCGATCGCCACAGCCTGGCGCCACCCGAGATGCCCGTCGATGGCGGCACGACACTGGCCCACGGTGGCAGGCTGAAGGTCATCCGTCGCGAATTCCCGCCGCCGACATAAAGACGGTCGACATTCGTCAGGGCCTGAACCGCCTGTAGTACGTATTTCGCCCGCTCGTTCCACGCTTCCAGGCCGAGATCGAGATAGGCAGCATGACCGATGAACTGATCATAATTGCAATCGTCGGTGGCGCGGTGCTGGCCAAGCTCAAGTCCGAAAAAGGCCGTGCCGTTCACGAACAGGGCGCAGCCCATGCCGGTGCCGAAAGTCAAAACGCATTCACGACCTGGTCCTTTGGCAACGCCCAGCCCGTAAACGATCGCGTCGTTCAACACGCGCACGGGCGCATGGAGACGCTGGCTCAAGACTCGCTCGAGGTCGAACTCA
>JBEVLH010000242.1:0-8857 GCA_040509255.1 Hyphomicrobium sp.
GGCGCCTCGGCCGGAGAAGCATCGTTGGCTTGCGATGACACGGACGATGTCGTCGTATCTCCAGGAGCCGGCGCGGCATCGCTTGGGGGAGCGGCGGATTGACCACCCATGGCGGAAGCCGCCGTCGTCGTCACGCCGTCCGAAGGCGGCTGCTGAACTGACGAAGCGGCCGTGGCTGATGTCGCGGACGCCGTTGCCGCGGCCGACGTATCGGCCGGAGCGGAAACGACCGGCGCGTTCTCCGCGCTCGTATCGCTCGACGAACCCGTAACCATTTCCATGATCGCGCCGCGATAGTTCGTGAACGCGAACGCGCCACCGCCGATCACGGTGATCGCAATGCTTGCGAGCGCCAGCCGTTTCACGATGCTGCGCTCGGGTCGTGGCGCGGTGTCGCCGTCGAAATCGCCGGCGCGGTGCTCTTGCTGCTGGGACGAATGCTGACCGAAAGGTGCTTGCGGTTGCACGGCGGGCACATGGTGCGCGCCGTTGGCGGATGCCGCCTTGGGGTCCTGACCGAGCGCTTCGAACGCCGTTGGAAAGACGTTGGGCGCCGATTGCCATTCCGGCATGCCCGGTCGCCAGATGAGATCGCTGAGACGGAGGTAGTTATGCGCGACGAACGTGCGCATCTCGACCTCGGTCAGCGGCCCGTGCTGCTTGCCGTCCCGAGCGATATACCACTGAATATCGTTGGCCTGTGCCGTCATCATCGCTTCTTCGCACACGAAGGCATTTCTGCCTAACCCCTCGACCGTGCGCTGTTCGCCGGCCCACACTGTTCATACGTAAATGCGCCCGTCAATCGGGCGATTATGCGGTAAACGCTCGCCTCTCGCGTGTGACGTGCAACCGAACGCTCAAGCTTGGCTACGGCCGCCGCTTGCTGGCGGCGGTTCGCGTCGCTATAAGCCCGCGGAGCCCGCATAAAATCCGCAAAGCGAGACAGAGTTATGGCCATCGAACGCACGTTTTCTATCATCAAGCCCGACGCCACGCGCCGCAATCTCACGGGTAAGATCAACGCCGTGATTGAAGACGCCGGTCTGCGCATCGTGGCCCAAAAGCGTGTTCGTTGGACCCGCGCCCAGGCTGAAAAATTCTATGAAGAACACAAGGCACGGCCTTTTTACGGCGAACTCGTTGATTTCATGACGTCTGGCCCGATCGTCCTGCAGGCGCTGGAAGGCGACAACGCCATCGCCAAGTATCGCGAAGTCATGGGCGCCACCGACCCCAAGGAAGCGGCCGACGGCACCATCCGCAAGCTCTTTGCGGAATCGAAAGGCGCGAATTCGACCCACGGCTCCGACAGCCCGGCCGCCGCCGACCGCGAGATCGCCTTGAATTTCCGCCTCGAGGAAATCGTCGGCTGAGCGCCGGCGAAAACTGCGCGGGCGTTTCGATCCGGAGAATGGACGCCGTTTTGTTCCGGGGAGTGGGGCGATGATCTCACCGTCCTATGTTTGCACTCTGGCGCGTTACAACGCTTGGCAGAACGCCAACATCTATGGCGCTTGCGAAAACCTCTCCGACGCTCAACGGAAGGAAAATCGCGGCGCCTTTTTCGGTTCGATCCACGCCACTCTCAATCACATCCTGTGGGCCGATCAAATCTGGCTATGGCGGCTCGGGATCGGCCCGGGTCCGGCGAAGCGTTCGATCGCCGACGGTTTGACGCTCTTCGACGACTGGCAGGAACTCTCAAATGAGCGCCGACGGTTCGACGACGTGATTGTGGATTGGTCCGCTGGCCTCGACCCGCAGGCACTCGACGGCGAGCTGGCCTGGCTTTCAGGCGCAACCGGCCGGGACATGAGGACCGCCAAGGCGCTCATCGTCACGCATATCTTCAATCACCAGACCCACCATCGCGGCCAGGTTCATGCGCTGCTGACAGGCTTCGGCGTCAAGCCGGACCTCACCGACCTGCCGTTCGGACCCGACATCTACGCCGCCTGAACGACGGTCGGCTGGCCGCCTGCGTGAAGCTCACGGGCGAAGGTGGCCTCGTCCAGTGCGTTCTCCGATTTTGCGATCACGATCGTCGCAACGCCGTTGCCGATGAGGTTCGTCAGCGCGCGTGCTTCCGACATGAACCGGTCGATGCCGAGGATCAAAGCGAGCGATGCCACGGGCACGTGAGCGGTCGACGACAGCGTCGCCGCCAGCGTAATAAAGCCCGACCCCGTCACCCCCGCCGCGCCCTTCGACGTCAAAAGCAGGACGCCGAGCACGCCGAGCTGCTGCCAGAGAGAGAGTTCCGTGTTCGTTGCCTGCGCCAGGAAGATCGCTGCCATCGTCAGGTAGATGCACGTGCCGTCGAGATTGAACGAATATCCCGTCGGAATGACGAGCCCGACGACGCTCTCGTCGCAACCGAGCCGTCGCAGCTTCCCGATCATGCGCGGCAGCACGCTTTCGGACGATGACGTTCCGAGCACGATCAGCAACTCGTCTTTGATGTAGGCGAGGAACCGGAAAATGGAGAATCCTGAAAAGCGCGCGATCAGTCCCAGAACGCCGAAGATGAAAATCAGGCACGTCAGGTAGAAGGCGAACATCAGGAACGCCAGGCTCGACAGCTTGTCGATGCCGTATTTCCCGATGGTGAAAGCCATCGCGCCGAAAGCACCGATTGGGGCCAGCCGCATGATGAACCCGACCATCTTGAAAAGAACGTCGCCGCTTTGTTCGATCAGGCTCAAGAGCGGCTTGCCGCGCTCGCCGAGGGCCTGAAGGGCGAACGCGAAAAGCAGCGCGATCAGCAGCACCTGCAGAATATTGCCTTCGGAAAAAGCGCTGAAGAACGTGTTCGGGATGATGTTGAGAATGAACCCGGTGGTCGTCTCGTCCTTGGACTTTTCGAGGTAGCCCTCGATCCCTTTGGTGTCGAGCGCGCTGGCATCGATGTTCATTCCGGCGCCCGGTTTCAGCAAGTTGACGACGATGAGCCCCACCGCCAGGGCCAGCGTCGTGACCACCTCGAAATAAATGAGTGCCTTGAGGCCGACCCGGCCGACCTTTTTCAAATCGCCCATCGACGCGATGCCATGGACCACCGTGACGAAGATGATCGGCGCAATCAGCATCTTGATGAGCTTGATGAAACCTTCCCCGAGCGGCTTCATCGCTTCCCCAGTGTCCGGATAGATATGCCCGAGCGCGACGCCGGCAGCGATTGCAATGAGAACCTGAAAATAGAGGTGGGTATAGAAGGGCTTTGCCGCCGTTTCAGCGGCGATCGCGCGTTGACCTTCATCCATGCCGAGCCAGCCCCTCAAAAATCCGAGGCATCACAATAAGGGGCTCCGCTACAGCCGAATAGCGCTTTGCGTCCAATATGCATCGAAGGTCGTGTGTTCGCCGCGAGGGCCACCGCGATTATCGCGTAAAAGGCCCTCGGGGCGCTTCGTCCAGCGGCAGTTTCGATACGCGTTTTGCGCATCCGCCGGCGGACGGTAGACGGCGCTTAGGCGGCCGCGACCCAGCTTCCCGCCACAAATCCGAACGCTACGGCATCCGGGTTACGGCGCGCTGTTTCGAGCAATTTCTCGGGCGCCTCGACATCGAGGACGGCCGACACGCTTTCTCTCGCTTTGCGTGGTTTCGCGCCCGTCAATAAAAACACGGGCTTGCCAAGAACAACTGTTCTCACGGACTCCATGGTGAGGGGCCTCCTGGAGTTGGAACGTATGTAGAGCGTCACAGGGGGGAAGTGACGCCAGAAAGTATTATTAATTTACTAACGTGCCCCGAATATGACAGCCTTGATAGTCCTTGCATACCCGCTGGTCTCGCACGTGCGAGCCGACATACAACCCACATTTACACTTTTACGAGCACTTTGCGGGCGCAAATGCCCGTGACGCGGCGCGATATCGCCTGTGGAAAAGTCCTCAATCATCATTGGCGGTCATCGAATCAAATCGAATTGCGCGATGTTGCTGAGATGCGAAATGGAATGGCCGCGACGACGGCGCGGCGATTTTGGAGATCGATCCAATCGGACGGAATAGTTCGGCGCGAGCTAGCTCAATTCCCGGATTTTGAACTTCAAGCCACCCTTCGGCGTCAGCGTCACGGTCGCGTTGAGCCCCGCCGGATCCTTGCCGACGTATTCCGGGCGGAAGCGGCGAAGCAGCAGCGATAGCGCCAGCGTATTCTCGACTTGGCTCATCGCACCACCGATGCACGAGCGTTTGCCTGCGCCGAACGGAATGTAACTGTATTTGACCTGCTTCTTGGCGTTGCCCGCCATCCAGCGCTCAGGCTGGAAGGATTCGGGTTCCGGCCAGAATTTCGGATTGTGGTGCGCGCCGTAGCTGAAGATCGACACCCGGTCGCCCGGATTGATCTTGACCCCGCCGATCTCGTCCTCGGCCGCCGCGATACGGATGAGGCTCCATACCGGCGGATAGATCCGCATGGTCTCCTGGATCACAGCGCGCGTATAGGCCAGCTTGGAATAATCGGCCGCCGTCGGCTCGCGATCGCCATAGACCTCTTCGCCCTCGCGCCGAATAAGATCCGCGGCCTCCGGACGCCGCGACGTCTCGTAGAGAGCCCACGCGAGCGTCAGGGCGGTCGTCTCGGTACCGGCCCACAGATACTGCTTCAGCTCATCGATGGCTTGCTGCTGGTCGAACTCGGGAACGCTCGGATCAGCGACCGTAGCCTCGATCATCTTGAGCAGGGTCCGCTCGCGATCTTCGCGCGGATCGGCACCCATGACCGCCGGCGGCACACTCGCCCACACTTCCATCGCCTTGGCCGCATCTTCGTCCGACATCTCGAACACTTCGCCAGCCTGCTTGCGTAAACGGATGTCGCGATGGTTCATCACGTCCGTGTAGGTCTTCACGCATTTGAACACGACATGCGGATTGAACGGCATGTCGCGATCGAACAGCGCTTTGCAGATCATGTCGGCCGCGAGCGTCCACGTCTGCTCGACCATCTCGAACGTCTCGCCCGTCTTCGCGAGGTCCGACCACAGCGCCGTCTTGGCATCGATCGCGCGCAGGAAGTACGGAATGTACTCGGCGAACATATCGGGATGGAACGCGGGCTGCTGCGGCATCCGGATTTTCTGCCAGAGCGCGCCGTCGTTCGTGATCATGGACTTGCCGAAAATCGGCTTCAGCCCGTCGAAATATTTGATGTAGTTGTCGGCTTTCGTGACGAGCACGTGCTTGAAATATTCCGGCTCCGAAATGAGAACGACACGTTGGTTCGCCATATTGACCGGCAGCACCGGACCATAGCGATCCATCATCTGGATCAGAATGCGCATCGGGTTTTCCGGATCGCCACGCAAGAGCGGCGTCAGGTTGAACCAGATGCTGGATTCGTCTCCGAGACCCAGTGTGTGGCTGGGGGCCGTTTCCATAGTCATTCTCCATTCGGGACCGTAGAGCTGCGCGCGTTTCGCCTTGCGGCGCCTCACTGCCCTTGAGGCTACGCGCTGCACGTCGGGTCGCCGGATCTCCCTCTACCGGAAGCCAAAGAAATACCATGCTTTGGGGGGGCCCTGTCCATGCGACGGCCAGCGCAAGGTAACCGCCGAATAGCCCTGTGGATCAGATCGTTGGGGAGAAAAGTCCATCGCTCTCGCTAACCTGCGAAGAAATAACGACTTTTTCCCCTTCGAGACGGGCTGTCCCTGCGGCGACAAGTCTTAATGCGGCGGGGTAAACCCGGTGTTCCAGTTTGAGTATTCGGGCCGCGAGTGTCTCTGCGGTATCACCTTCAAGGACCGGAACCGCAGCTTGAGCGATAATCGGACCATCGTCCATCTCGGCCCGCACGAAGTGGACAGTACACCCCGCAATCTTCACGCCCGCTTCGATCGCTCGCTCATGCGTATGCAGTCCCTTGAAGCTCGGCAGCAGTGACGGGTGAATATTGATCATCCGGTCTTGCCAGTGTCCTACGAACTCCGGGGTCATCAGCCGCATGAAGCCTGCAAGCGCCACAAGCTCGATGGCGTGCGTGTCGAGCGCCGATTGCAGGGCGCGTTCGAACTCGCCGCGAGATCCATATGACTTATGATCGATGATCACCGTTGGCAGGCCCTGCTCGACGGCCCACACGGCCCCGGCTGCTTCTGGCCGGTTCGAAATGACGAGCGCGATCGTTGCCGGATAATCCGGCGCCCGTGCTGCCTCGACGAGCGAACGCATGTTCGACCCGCGGCCGGAAATGAGAATAGCGGTGCGCTTTTTCGTACTCATGGCGCGGGCATAGCAGAGCCGGCTTCGGCATGCGAGTATCCGCGTGCGGCCTGACAGCCACCAGGCTGCGGATTGTTAGCCATGGTTGACGAGCTCTGTTGCCCCAGGGTGGCACGTATCGCATTCTGAATGTGATCGAGGGCCACGATCGCAGCAATTCGCGACTGACACGTCAGCGGCGTTTCTGCCGCGGGACGGTCCGTTTGTCTGCAGGATCGGATCGCGATGGCACGCCGAATTACGCTACTGACCGTCGGGACACTGGGCGACGTGGGGCCGATGGTCGCCTTGGGGCTCGCCCTCAAGGATGCGGGTTATCAGGTCAGCCTGGCCGCTCCGGAAGACTTCCAGGACTACGTGCGCAGCAATGGCCTCGAAGCCCGCCGCTGCGGCGGCGACTTTTCGAAATTCATGAAAGACGGCGAAATGGCCGAGATCGCCGGGGCCCACACCCTCGTGACGGTCAAGAAGTGGCTTCGCCCCGGTCCTGATATGAAAGCCCTGTTCGAAGGCATCATGCGGGATGCCGTCGCCGCCTCCGCCGACGCCGACGCCATCATTTTCCATCCCGTCATTTCCGTCGCCGGCGAAATTGCCGAAGCCAGAAAAATTCCGGCCATCATGGTCGGCCTCGGGTCGGTATCTCCTTCGGCCCAAAATCTTCTGTCCGTGATTCCGGGCACCGGCATCCCGGCTTGGAACAAGTATGGCTACAAGACCCTCGCTTTGCAGCGCCTCGCCTATTCAGGCGTGATCAATGAGATCCGTAAATCGCTCGGCCTCCCCCGCTCGTTCTGGCTGAAGCACCCGCATCAGGTCCATGGCAAGCGCGCGCCGGTGCTCTATCCGATCAGTCCCATCCTGCAGCCGCGCGCCAGCACCGAAGGCGACGAGATCTACTTCACGGGTTATTGGTTCCGCGACGAAGATCCGAACTGGCGTCCCTCCGGCCAGCTGGCTGAATTTTTGTCCGCCGGCCCGCGCCCCATCTACATCGGCTTCGGCAGCATGCCGGCGCTCGGCCTCGAACGCACCGAAATGGTTTTGCAGGCGTGCGAAGCTGCCGGCCAGCGGGCCGTGCTCGGCAAGGGCAAGGGCGAGTTCGATCGCCTCCCGCTCTCGAAAAACTTCCATCTGATCGATCAGTTTGTGCCGCACGACAAGCTCTTTCGCGAAGTCGCGGCCGTCGTCCACCACGGCGGTCTCGGAACGACGTCGTCGGCGCTGCGTGCCGGCCGTCCGAGTTTCATCGGCCCGTTCATGATGGATCAGAAGTACTGGGGCCGCCGCGTGTTTGAACTCGGCGCCGGACCCGACCAGCTTCCGATCCAGGACTGGACCTTGGACGCGGTAACCGCCCGCATTCGCGATCTCGCAACCAACCCGTCTTACGCGTCGAAAGCTGCTGAGATCGGCCGTGCCATGCAGCAAGAAAACGGAACGGCCCGTGCCGTCGAGATCATCGAGCGGATCATCGGTAGCTCGGCGGGCGATGCAGGATCATCCCTGCCCAAGCGTGTCTTCGCGGCCTAGCGAAATCTCGTCGTCCTTTGAGCTATTGCCGCCTTTTAGTGCGTACACGCCGCTTTTCGATCCGAGATTGAACCTCGTTTTCAATCTCGCGCTCGCGACACGGGTGGCACTAAATGCTAGGGCCGCTGCTGTCGTGGTGCCGATGAAGCCATGGTCGCGTAACAGTCGGGCCATATTCTCCACCTAGACAGTTCGACCAACGAACATACCAAGGAGGAGACATGTTCAGCTCGAGGTTTATCCTGGCTGCGGCTATTATCGTCGGCACCGCCGGCGTTGCGGCATCCCAATCCATTCGGCTCGACGACCGTGGCTTGAGCTTCCGCTTCGGCAAAGACGATCGGCGCGGCGACGTCGAGGGCAAGCGCGCAAGCTGCGAAGTGTACGCGCGCATTGCGCAGGTCCAGGCCGACGCCAATATCCGATATCGCTGCGGCTACCGTGGACCCCAGTGGGATAACGATGCCGGATCGCACTTTCGCTGGTGCCGATGGGCGCGTCGCTCAGACTTGGCCCGTGATCAGCTCTTCCGGACGCAGGGTCTTCAGGATTGCTTCAATCGTCTCGGCGATTTCGACGACCGTCGATAAACATCCGCATGTTATGAAGGAAAGCCGGTGCATTGCGCCGGCTTTCTGCTGCTCAACGCCTCTCGCGCTAGCCAACGATCCGAGCACTGGGGCGCGGCTTAATCTGCAACGCGCGAGCGGCTCGCGCCTGATTGAGGCGCTTGCCGAGACCCGCTGCGCGTCGAGCCTGATAGATGTTCGCCAGGAAAAGATCGGCAACGCGCGACCAGTCGTGCCGCATCGCCTGGACACGCACCTGATCGCGGTCGAGCATCAACGCCGAGAGCGCCGCCGCTTTCAGATCGGCGTCGAGACAGCCGGTGACGCCCGGCGTCACGACATCGATCGGTCCCGTCACGGGGTAAGCCGCAATGCCGAGTCCTGAAGCCATCGCTTCGAGCAGCACCAGCCCGAACGTATCGGTCCGGCTTGGAAACACGAAGACGTCAGCGCTCGCATATTCGCGCGCCAGGTCCACCCCGGTCTTGGCGCCGGTGAAGATGACGTCCGGATAGCGCT
>JBEVLH010000243.1:0-3700 GCA_040509255.1 Hyphomicrobium sp.
GAGCACGTCGAGCATTGCCATTCGCCGCGGACGGCTGTTGCGCCGCTATGCCTATCGGTTCATCGAGCACTGCAATCCGGCCATCACGGAGGAAGCGATAAGATCGGCCGACGCCTTTTGATACTCCGATCGGCTAATTCGCCAGCTTATTGCGACGCTGCGCGCGTGGTCTCCGAACCCTGGTTGGTCTCGGATGAGCGCGCCAATCGCTTTGCGAGATGTTCGCATTGCGCGCGGATATCTGGAATGCCGGTAATTTCCCAGAAGGCGCCGCGCGTCAAAGGTCCGATAGCGAATATATCCGGCGCAGGTTGACCTCGCGCGTTGATCACCGCGCCGATGCTATCGACGTCGAATCCGAGCCCGAGACGATCAGGGCGGGCAAGACCTCGGTCGAGGAGACTGCGCACGAGGGGATTCCGCGCTTTCGAGATGTCGATGCTGAAGCCGGTGCAGTCGGTGATGCCCTGAACGTCCGTCGTCTCGATCTCGTATTTGCCGCGACGGCGGTAGCGCACGTCGAAGCCGGCAAGCCCGCCTTCACGAGGAACGACCGAGACGATCTTGGATGGAATGATGACGAGGCGTCCGCTCTTCACCAGATCGTCAATCGCTGCAGCGACTTTCGGCGCCATGCGATGGCGGCGGACATCCCACCAGGGCCGGGCGTGCCTGACGAAGCGATATTGATCTGCGACGGAGAAGCTTCGCCAAAGATCTTGAACGTACGGCCGTAGGCCGTCGAGGACAGCGCGCCAGTTGGAGCCTTCGGCTTCCGCCTGTTCGGCGCGTTTTCGAAACCAGCGAAAGACCTTGCCGAGGCTTTGGCCAATCGGCACGTCTTCGGCGTCAATGTCTGCGGGTTCGACCGGGCGATGGGCCTGCGGAAGCAAACCGCGGCGGGAAATTGCGAGGATATTTCCTTGATATCCGGCCGCTATGAGTGACTGCACGTGATCGACCATCGACAAGCCGGTTCCCAGGAGAAGAACCCGGTCAAGGTCTTTCAACGTCGTGCGGTCGACTCGCAGCCAGGGAATGAGGTTTGATGGCATGCCCGAAATCGCCGGCGGCTCATAGCCGGTGGCGACGACGGCAATATCTCCGCTGACGCGGCGAAAATTATCGAGCGTGACGACGAGGCCGTTGGGCATTCGCGTCAGAGCGACCGCCTCGCCAGGGATATGGGTCAGCCGTTCGCTGCGCGCTCCCAATTCTTGCAACTGACTGGTCAGATAATCGCCGAAAGCCAGGCGCGAAGCGAAGAGGAAATTATCGTTGCGGCCGCTGCCGCGGTCGCCGCTGCTTTCAGTCAGCCAGCGGACGAAATGATCGGGATCCTCGGGATACGCACTCATATTTGCAGCGCGAATGTTCAGCAGATGGATCGGGTCTGTCGAACCATAGGCCACGCCCTTGCCGGGCTTGCCGTTTCGCTCAATCAGCGTGACATTGATCCTGGCGTCGGTGCGCAGTAGCTGGATCGCAAGCAGCGTTCCGCTGGCCCCGCCGCCGAGGATCAAAACATTGCGCGCGCTCGCCAATGAATGTTCCGATCTCTCGCGCTAGACTTTCTCAAGGATGCGCTCTTGGAGCGCTGCAAGTTCTGGGTCGCTCCGTCGGCGCGGCCGCGCGGCCGTGACATCGACATCGAACGTCACACGGCCTTCGCGCATGACCACGACCCTGTCAGCCAGCGCCACCGCTTCGGCGACATCGTGGGTAATCAAAATGGTCGTGAAGCGATCGCGAAGCCAAAGTTTTTCAAGAAGAGCGTGCATGTCGGCGCGAGTCAGGGCATCGAGGGCGCCGAACGGTTCATCAAGAAGAAGAATGCTCGGCTCTCCGACGAGCACGCGCGCGAGCGCGACGCGTTGTCGTTGGCCGCCAGATAGAACTGCGGGCCAATCATTTAGGCGGTCGGCCAATCCGACGTCATCGAGAGCGTTCACAGCGGCAGCACGCCAGCCCGGCGCCCGCGCTATGCCGACATTGCTCAGAACCGATTGCCACGGAAGCAAGCGCGCGTCTTGGAACAGTAGCTTGACCGATTTTTGCAGGCCGCGGACGGGGGTCCCGTCGATGGAGATGTAGCCGCTAGTGGGCGGGTCGAGGCCGACGATCAAGCGCATCAGGCTTGACTTTCCAACGCCCGAGCGGCCGACGATCGCGAGAAGCTGGCCCGCCGGAATTTGGAGGTTTAATCCGCGCAAAACTTGGCGCTGACCGAAGGAGAGGTGGAGATTTTCGAGGTTCAGCGTCTTTCCCAAGCGGCGTCCGGTGGCGGCGGAACCTGCCGTCAACTGTTGCTCGCGTTTCTGTTCACTTGCCCCCGGAAATGCCGGGGCATCGACGCCATCCAATCGCTTCAGCATGAAGGAACCCACGTTGGCCTCGAACTCCGGTTCAATTGGCAACCGAACCTGCGTGGTACGCGGGATGCCATGACAAGACCCGATGTTCGATCAGCTTTGTCGCGGTGTCGGCCGCCTTTCCAAGCAGGGCGTATACGAGGATGCCTAGGACGACGACGTCAGTTTGCAGGAATTCACGCGCGTTCATCGTCATGTATCCGATGCCTGATGATGCCGAGATCGTCTCTGCAACGATCAGCGTCAGCCACATGATACCTAGAGCATAGCGAAGGCCGACAAGGACCGAAGGCATCGCGCCGGGCAGAAGCACACGCCAGAAGATCGCGAACTTTCCCAATCCGTTCACCTCCGCCATCTCGATCAAGCCGCGATCGATGGTTCGTATGCCGTGATAGGTATTGAGGTAGATCGGAAAGAGCGTGCCAACGGCTACGAGGAATATCTTTGCCGTCTCATCGATCCCGAACCAAAGGATCACCATCGGAATGATGGCGAGATGGGGCACGTTGCGCAGCATTTGAAGCCCGGAGTCGAGCAAGAGTTCCGCTTTGCGCGATGCGCCCGTCAAGACCCCAAGCAAAAATCCGAGTCCGCCACCGATTGCCAATCCTGTTATCGCGCGTTGAAAACTGATCAGGACATTGCTTCCGAGATCGCCGCTTTTGGCGTGCTCCCAAAACGCGACGGCGACTTGGCTCGGGGCGGGCAGCGTTCGCGATTCCAACAGGCCGGTGCGTGCACCAGCTTCCCACAAAATCAAAATCGAGAGAGGAACGAGCCACGGAACGACGCGTTCGGCACCGCGAACGGATGGCGATTTGATCATGACTGACCTCGCTGTCGCTCCGCCGGTGCGAAATCGTTGGCGATGGTCTCTCCAATCGGCCCGCTTCTTTTGCGATCGCCGCCTCGGGTATCGCGCGCCTGAGGAAGTAGCGGGAATACGAGTTCGGCGAACCGATAAGCCTCTTCGAGATGCGGATAGCCTGAGAAGATGAAGGTATCGATGCCGATACGCATGTACTCTTTGATGCGCTGCGCGACGGTTTCCGGGTCGCCAACGAGGGCCGTTCCTGCGCCGCCTCTTACAAGGCCAACGCCTGCCCAAAGATTGGGACTGACTTCGAGCTTGTCGCGGTTGCCGCCGTGAAGCGCGAGCATCCGTTTCTGGCCGACAGAATCCATACGCTCGAACGTCTTTTGTGCGGACGCCAGCGTTTGATCGTCGAGATGCTTCAGGAGATCGTTGGCGGCGCGCCAGGCTTCGTCGTTTGTTTCGCGCACGATGACGTGCAAGCGAATGCCGAATGAAAAGCTGCGGCCCC
>JBEVLH010000244.1:0-6889 GCA_040509255.1 Hyphomicrobium sp.
TCGCGATGATCGCAGTCGCAGCGGCGTTCCCGACCAGGGTCACGAGCCCTGCTCCGATCCTGAGAGCACCCCTCGCCCCCAGTCGGGCAGCACCGGTCTGTAGGGCGGGTCCCGAGACGACGACAGCATGGCCGCGATCGTATTTGTGGCCGCCGTTTTTCGGCCAATTGAGCTGTTCGACCCAGAGAGAAACGTCGTTTTCGTGCAATGTCGGCTTCAGAATCGCGAGCACGCCCTCAGGCGTCCCGATGTCCGCCACTACGACGTCACCGCAAAGATCGCGACCCGGCAACAGCACGTGACCCGGCTTCTTTCGGAAAAATGTCACGGTCCGGCGCGCCTGGATCGCTACACCGCGCACTTCCCCTGTGGTGCCTTCAAGGCCGCTCGGAACATCAACCGCGAGCACCGGCAGCCCGCTGTCGTTCACGGCCGTTACGAGTTCCGCTGCCGCCCCGTCGAGTGGACGCGAAAGCCCCGCTCCGAACAGCGCATCAATCACGAGATGCATGCTTTGCAGTGCATCGGGCGATGCCGCGCGAATGGGAAGCGGCCAGCGCCGGGCCATCTCCGCCGCATCTCCCTTGAGCGCCGCTTTGTCACCCAAGAGAAATACTCGCACGTCGAAGCCGCGGTCGCGCAGATGCCGAGCGGCGACGAAGCCATCCCCTCCGTTGTTGCCTGGCCCGCAAAGCACCGCGATCCGTCGGTCTGGCCCCCAGACCATATCCGGAACGGCGTCGGCAACCGCCTTGCCAGCCCGTTCCATCAAATCGAGGCTCGAAACACCCGCCTCGACCGCTAAACGGTCTGCCTCCCCCATTTCTCGCGCCGTCAGCAGCTCATTCATCTGGAATTCCAGTCCCCCCAACACGTCATTTGGCAGAGATGCCTATAAATTCAGCGCCCATACGCCTATCGTCGAAATCGCGGAATGTTCCGCTCAAAAAAAGTGCGACATGCCCGGATTTAAGACTTATTAGGTCGGGCACGAGCACCTGCGCAGCCACTACGTCCTGCTAACCCAATGACATATGTGATATTTCTTCTGAACGTCACATGTGGCACGGCCTCTGCTAGCCTTCGGGCCACTGGGCAGGCGTGGCAACAAACGACATGCTGTCCAAGGATTTAAGGGGCGAAAATGAAAAAGATTGAAGCGATTATTAAGCCCTTCAAGCTCGATGAAGTCAAAGAGGCGCTGCAGGAGATCGGCCTGCAAGGCATCACCGTCATCGAGGCGAAGGGTTTCGGACGACAGAAGGGCCACACCGAACTTTATCGCGGTGCGGAGTACGTCGTCGATTTCCTGCCAAAGGTGAAGATTGAAGTCGTTTTGAGCGACGACATGCTGGACAAGGCCATTGAGTCCATCCAAAAGGCCGCCAAGACTGGCCGCATCGGCGATGGTAAGATCTTTATCTCGTCCGTTGAAGACGCTATTCGCATCCGCACCGGTGAATCCGGACGCGATGCCATCTGACAAAAAAGCGAACTAAAAAAGCAAACACGCTAGAACCGGGCTCACGAACCGGCACGCGTGAATTGTAACTGAATGCTTAGACATGGGAGTGTCTATGAAAACTGCAAATGATGTCCTGAAGTTTATCAAGGACAAAGAAGCGAAATTCGTGGACTTCCGGTTCACGGACACCAAAGGCAAAATGCAGCACGTCACGGCCGATGTCAGCTGCGTCGACGATAGCGTGTTTTCCGACGGCTACGCCTTTGACGGATCTTCGATCGCTGGGTGGAAATCGATCGAAGCGTCCGACATGACGCTGATGCCAGACCCCGTCACTGCGCACATCGACCCCTTCTTCGCGCAGACGACGGTCGCGATTTTCTGCGATGTTCTCGAACCTTCGACCGGGCAGCCTTACGAGCGCGATCCACGTTCGGTCGCAAAGAAGGCCGAGGCCTATATGATGTCGCTCGGCATTGGCGACAAAGTCTACTTCGGGCCGGAAGCTGAATTCTTCATCTTCGATGACGTCCGGTTCACGACCGACATGTATTCGGTTGGGTATCAGATCGACTCGAGTGAGTTGCCATCAAACTCTGGAACAGTGTTGGAGTCGGGCAATCTCGGCCACCGTCCGCGTGTCAAAGGCGGCTATTTTCCGGTCCCCCCGATCGACAGCGCTCAGGACATCCGCTCTGAGATGCTGTCCGTGCTTTCGGAGATGGGCGTCTCGGTTGAGAAGCACCATCACGAGGTCGCCGCCGCACAGCACGAACTTGGCATGAAGTTCGGCGCGATGATCACGATGGCCGATCATCTTCAAATTTATAAGTATGTCGTGCACAACGTCGCCCAGGCCTACGGCAAGACGGCTACGTTCATGCCGAAGCCGATCTTTGGCGACAATGGCTCGGGCATGCACGTCCACCAGTCCATCTGGAAGGGCGGCCAGCCGATGTTCGCCGGCGACAAGTATGCCGACCTTTCGCAGATGTGCCTGTACTACATCGGGGGCATCCTCAAGCACGCGAAATCCATCAACGCCTTCACCAACCCGCTGACGAATTCCTACAAGAGGTTGGTGCCGGGCTTCGAGGCTCCCGTGCTGCTCGCATATTCGGCGCGAAATCGCTCAGCGTCGTGCCGCATCCCGCACGTCTCGAACCCGAAAGCGAAGCGCATCGAGATCCGCTTCCCGGATCCAGGCGCAAACCCGTACTTCGCCTTCACATCCATGCTGATGGCTGGCCTCGACGGCATTCAGAACAAGATCGATCCTGGCCCGGCGATGGACAAGAACCTTTACGATCTGCCGCCTGCCGAACTCGCCAAGATCCCGACGGTTGCTGGTTCGCTGCGCGAGGCTTTGGACAGCCTCGACAAGGATCGCGACTACTTGAAGGCCGGCGGCGTCATGAACGACGATATGATCGATGCCTACATCGCGTTGCGCATGGAAGAAAACATGCGCTACGAGATGACCCCGCATCCCGTCGAATACGACATGTACTATTCGGTCTGAAGATCGAGCAGGAGCTGCATACGATGAGGCGGTCCGAACGGGCCGCCTTTTTGTTTATGCCGGATCAGTAGAAGACGAGGACAGCCGCGCACACCGCAATGATCGAATAATAAAAGAACTTCTGCTCGCGCAGGAGGAACCACGTCACCGTGCGGCGAGGAATGTCCGCCCAATTGCAGCGGCCGAGGGCACCGAGTGTCATCCCAAGGACAAGCCCGATCGCCAGGGATCCGAACTGCAGATTTTCGGTCGCTGAGCGCACGCTATCCGGCACATGTCCGGACATCCACGGCATCGCGGCAAACAGCGCGGCCGACGCCATAATCCCAAAGGCCAGGACGGAAAAGAACGACAGGACGGATCGCACGAACATCGCAATCTCGCGAGCAAACGGTAATGAAGCTTGTGCGAGACTAGCAAAGGGACGCAAACAAACAATTAACCACGATTTTGCGCGCCCATCTCCGCGCGTCGTTTGCGATCCCAAAGCTCGAACGCGATGAGAACAGCGCCAGACAGCAGCATGAGCACAACGGTCGTTGCGACGAACCCACTGATCGGCCTTTCCGTCATTGCTATGCCTGAAAGGATCGGCCCGACTAGCGCACCCGCCTGATACATGACGATGAACGCGCCGTTCGCGGCAGGAAGATCCGCCGCACTGATCCGCTCGCCGACAATGGCGAGCCCGAGCGCGTAAAAGCCCAAAATCATCCCGCCGATGAGAAACATGACGGCAAACGCTGATACCGCACTCGTGAGGGCCCACGGCAGCGCCAACGCCAAAGCGATGAAGCCAAGGCCCGACCAGACCAGTAAATTTAGCCTCGACATCTTGTCCGAAAGCCAGCCCAACGGCATCTGCAGGAGAATTCCTCCGACCGTCATCACCGTCAAAAATGCGAGCGCTGAATCATTCGACCATCCAGCAGCGAGTGCTACGTTGGGAGTGAGCGAAAGGGTGGTGATCTCGGCAAAACCGGCGATGAAGGCCGCGATCATCGCGGCGGGAGCCAGAAAGAACGCCGACGAAAAGCTTCTTTTGCCATCGTATGCGAATGTTGGCGCCAAGTGTCGCCCGAGGATGATCGGCAATCCCGAAAGCGCCGTGATGGCGGCGGCCGCCAGAAACGGCGTGAAACCCGATATCCCGAGGGCTTGCAAAAGCAGAGGACCCACGGCGTAGCCGGAAAAAAATGCGACCGCATAGATCGCGATGACCCGCCCTCGCAAATCATCGCGCGCCACCGCATTTATCCATGTTTCACCCGCAAGCCAGGGCATCGCGAACCCCGCGCTCATCAGCAGGCGGATGACGATCCAAGCCCAAGGCGAGGGAAAGGCACTGAGGGCCAGAAATCCAATCGAGCCGATCACACAGCCGCTCCCGATCGCGACGACCGGTCCGACGCGCGTAATCAACTTCGACAGCAACGGCAGCGCAATGAACACCGCGATAGCAGGCGCAGCGCCGGCAAGGCCAATCATCCACTTCGGTTGATGCCAATCTTCAAATGTCAGCGCGGTAAGCGGAAAGCCGATTCCAAACGAGATCCCGACCCCGAACGACGTCGAGATGACGGCAGCCAGGCTCAAAATTCTTTGGCGTCCTTTGAATTCTCTCTCGGCCAACGACGCCATCCTGGACCTCTTTTCAACAGTGTTGGAATAGCGCTTGACTTCGCGCCTCGCAAGAGGCAATTTCAACACTGATGAAAACCAGGCATTCCCGCGGGCAAAGGGGGCTGATCGAAGCCGATCTCGTCGAGGCGTCGCTTGCCGAAATCGAGCGCGGCGGGCTCGACGGCTTCAGCTTGCGCTGCGCTGCGCGGGCGATCGGCTGTGACGTCGCCACGTTGAGCTATCATTTCGGCTCTAAGGAAGGCTTGGAGCGTGCCATCGCCGACAGCCTTCAGGCACGAGTTGAGATGCCCCGGCGGCATCTGAAGTGGCAGACGCGGCTTATCGGCGGCGCGAAATCTTACCGCAAAATTTCCAAGGAATTCCCGCACGCCTTCCCGCTTCTGCTGCGCTTCTGGACGACCGGACCGCGCGATCTGCAGGTGGCCGAAGAATGGAACCAGGCGCTTGCCGACGCAGGCTTGCCTGAAGAGGACATTCCGGCCCTCAGCTTTGCGACCTACGCAGCAATTCTGGGCGTATGTGCGGGCGAGATCGGCGGCCTACTTGCGAAGCCGAGCGCGGAGATGCTGCGCGAGATCGAAAGCCAGGATGGCCTCCCGCTGTCCCAAAAACTTCTGCCCTTCTTCGCCAAACTCAAAGATCACGATGTTTTTGATGCCGCGATCGCCAATATCGTGGCCGGCATCGAGGCGCAGGTGGCAAGGCGTCACGCGTGAGCGTGCGCCAACACGTCGGAAAGGGCTTCGGCAAAGATGTCGAGGTCGCCGTTTTGTCCGCATGAAACACGGATGAACTGTTCAAGACCTTTGGCGACCGGCTTCCGGACGAATACGTCGCGTTCCAAAAGACCGTTGAGGATGCGGGCCGCCAGGACTCCGTCGCCACCGCAATCGATGGCGACGAAACTTGCTGCTGACGCAAGCGGCGCAAGACCGTTTTCCCTCGCGATGCCGGCAATCCTGTCGCGGGCCGTCGAAATGCTTGCTACGGCGCTTTTGAGATAATCCTGATCGAGAAGCGCTGCCCGCGCACCGAGCTGACCGACACGATTGATCCCGTAGTGATTGCGAACCTTGTCGAAGGCTTCGATCGTGCTCTGCGACCCGATCGCATACCCGATGCGCGCACCCGCCAATCCGTAAGCCTTGGAGAACGTCCGATAGCGAAGAACTTGCGGGTTCGACACGTCGATCTCCGCGACAGTTCCCGCGGGAGCCGTATCGCAATAGGCTTCGTCCAGGATCAGCAGCTTTTCCGGTGGCAACTCGGCGATGAAGCCATCGATATCATCTGCCCTCCACCAAGTGCCCATCGGGCTGTTGGGATTAGAAACGTAGATCAGAGGCGCACCGGTTGCTTTCGCCGTTTCGATCAACCGCGGAACATCTTCGCGAAAATCCCGCATAGGAACCGCGTGTATCTTGCCGCCGTGCGCAAGAACATGAAAATTGAAGGTCGGATACGCGCCATCGGTTGTGACGACATTGGCGCCAGGCGATAGAAACAGCGAGCACGTCAGACCAAGCAGTCCGTCGATCCCCTCACCCACCACCACGCATTCCCTCGGAACACCGTGATGGGCCGCAATGGCCGAACGAAGCTCGAAGTTTTCAGGGTCCGAATACATCCAGTTGCCGGCGGCGGCCTCGCGCATGACGGCGACAGCTTTGGGCGACGCCCCGAAGACGCTTTCGTTCGCCCCGAGCCGTGCTCGGAAGGGACGTCCTCTTGCGCGCTCCATCGCCTCGGGACCGACGAACGGAACAAGCTTCGGTAAAGCTGCAATCGTCGGATTAAAGGGAGGACGGGACATGGTTCGCTCGAAACAGACTCGTGATTTAGATCAACCCCAGATCGGCGAGGGTCTTGCGCATATTCGGCGGCATCGCTGAGATCTGGTTCTTCTTACCCGATTTTAGATCGGGCGGGGCATCCGCTGCGTCGAGATAGCGCCAGCCCTGAAAGGGGCGTCTCGGGGTCGGCCGGACCGGGGTCAATTCGGGCGCGAAAAGCAGCACGCAACAGGCGCTGCCATCGTCCTTTGTCCCTTCTTCAATGCCCACAAGTCTCTGACGCACGAGAATGACGCCGCGGACCACCCAATAGATCGAGCCACCATCAAGCAGCTCGGCTTGGCGCTTCGGCGTCTGAAACGTCCGATGAAATGCGCAGTAGGTGCCATCGCGAGACTTGCGCGTTCGATGCGACGCCTGCCAAGCCGCAAGATCCTCGATCGTGTCTGCGCCGACGCAAAGTTT
>JBEVLH010000245.1:0-2558 GCA_040509255.1 Hyphomicrobium sp.
CCGAACGTCTGGACCATCGTTTCGACGTCGCGGACGTTCAAACCATTGTCGATGATCTGCTTCGCGATACTGCCCGCATCGTCGCGACCGATCAGAGCGCGGGCATGACCGGCGCTGATCTGGCCACTTTGGACGAGGGACTGCACGTCGGCGGGTAGCTTCAAAAGGCGCAAGGTGTTGGCGACGTGACTGCGGCTCTTGCCGATGATCTCCGAGAGCTGCTCTTGGCTATAGTCGAAGCGTTCGACAAGCTCGCGATAGCCGGTCGCCTCTTCGATGGCGTTCAGATCCTGACGCTGAACGTTTTCGATGATGGCAAGTTCGAGAAGCTCGCGGTCGTCAAGCTCGCGGATGATGACGGGAATGGTGTGGATGCCCGCCTTCTGCGCGGCGCGCCAACGGCGTTCGCCAGCGACGATTTCATAACCGCCTGACAGGCCATCGGGGCGGACGACGATCGGCTGCACGAGACCTTTGGTGCGGATCGATTCCGCGAGTTCGGCAAGCTCGTCGTCGCGGAAATCCTTGCGCGGGTTGAGCGGGCTCGACTTCACTTCAGAGATCGACACCATGCGCTGCTCGCCTTCCGGCGGCAGGCGATGTCCGAGCGGTGCCGCTGGTTCTCCGATGAGAGAGGCGAGGCCACGGCCCAGGCGGCTCTTCGGCACCATCGAGTTCATCTGCTTATCTGTCCCCTGCTGTCGATTTAGTTCGTAATTCTGCGTGTTTTTTGGTCCGTCAGGCCGCCTTGTAGCGCCGCTCGCGCTCCATGATTTCGGTGGCGAGGCGGATGTAGGCTTGGCTGCCGGAGCAGTCGTAATCGTAGAGAAGGATGGGCTTGCCGTGCGACGGCGCTTCGGCAATGCGAGTGTTGCGCGGAATGACGGTGTCGTAGACTTTCGCGCCGAAAAAGGCGCGGACGTTTTCGGCAACTTCGCGCGACAGCGACAGGCGCGCGTCGTGCATCGTCAGCACGACACCCTGAATTTCGAGACGCGGATTGAGAGTGGCGCGGATCTGCTCAATCGAATCCTTCAGCTGCGAAATACCTTCGAGCGCGAAGAACTCACACTGCACCGGCACGATCACGGCGTGCGCCGCCGACATGGCGTTGAGGGTCAGGAGGTTCAACGACGGCGGGCAGTCGATCAGGACGTAAGTGAAATGGGTTTCGGGATCGCGTCCGCGCTGGTGGCCGATCATCGCCGTGATGGCATCGCGCAGCTTGTAGGGCTTGTTCTGATCGGCGGAGAGCATCGAATCGATGCCGACGAGATCGTTATTGGCCGGCACGACAAAGAGGTTGGGAACGGCGGTTTTCAGCACCGTTTCGAGGATGGCCGCGTTGCCGGTCAGAATATCAAATGAGGTCTTGAATCGCTGGTCTATATCGATGCCGAGGCCGGTCGAGGCGTTGCCTTGAGAATCGAGATCGAGGACGAGCACACGCTCGCCGACGGCCGCCAATGCCGTGCCGAGGTTGATCGCCGTCGTCGTCTTGCCAACGCCGCCCTTCTGGTTGGCAATCGCAACGACGCGCGGACCGGCATTCGCACTGCCCGCGCCTGATACGTAGCCGGCCACGGGTTATCCCTCCGTCCTAGGTTTCAACGCACGCGACTTCAACGAATTGAGCAGCACAACTCTGCCGCCCTCTTCCGTCACGCTCGGAATCAGCTCAAAGGCAAACTGCCAATCCTGAGCAGCGTTCTCGACTTCGGCCGCAACGTCGCGACCCTTCAAGAACATACCAAGCGTAGACGACGCAAAATACGGGGCCGCGAGCTCAACCAGCTTGGAAAGCGGTGCGAGCGCGCGCGCAGTGACGCAGTCGGCCTCGCCTACCTTAGCGTGAGTCTCGGGATTTTCGATCCTCAGGCACAGAATGTCCACAGGCGCGGCGGTTTGGCGGGCGACCTCGCGTAGGAATGCGGCCTTCCGGCTGTCGCTCTCGACCAGGATGTGGCGCGTTTGGCCGTTTTCCGACGCCAAAATCGCGAGGACGAGCCCGGGAAAGCCGGCTCCGGAGCCGAGATCGAGCCAGAGTTTCGCATTTGCTGGCCGGTGAGGCCAAAGCTGAGCACTGTCGGCAAAATGTCGGTGCCAAATTTCACCCAGGGTGCTTGGAGCGACGAGATTGATCGTCTTCTGCCAGCGGGTCAGAAGCGCCGCGTAGATTTCGAGCTTTTCCCGAATTTCATTGGAGATTCCGAAGCGGGCCTGGAATTCATCGGGGGTGTCGATGCGGGCGAGAGCCATCAGGCGGACTTGCGGCTTCCTGCAGCCTTCAGCCGGGCCAGGAGCGTCAAAAGCGCGGCGGGGGTCATGCCCTCGATCCGGCCGGCCTGGGCGATGGTCGCCGGCCGGTGGCGAACGAGCTTCTGGCGAATTTCGGCGGAAAGGCTGGGCAATACCGCGTAGTCAAAGTCGTCCGGGATGCGGATCGCCTCGTCACGCTTCAGCTGGGCGACGTCGTCGTCCTGGCGCTTCAGATAGGCGGCGTAGCGGGCGTCGACTTCGAGCTGAGCGGCGATCTTCGGCTCGATGTTGGCGATCTC
>JBEVLH010000246.1:0-5536 GCA_040509255.1 Hyphomicrobium sp.
TTTTCCGCCCCGAGGTCGGCGCCGAAACCGGCTTCGGTCACGACATAGTCAGCAAGCTTCATCGCCGTCCTAGTCGCCAGCACGGAGTTGCAGCCGTGTGCAATGTTGGCAAACGGACCGCCGTGGATGAAGACCGGGTTGTTCTCGAGGGTCTGAACGAGGTTCGGCTGGAGGGCGTCTTTCAGGAGCACCGTCATGGCCCCGTCGGCCTTGAGATCGCGGGCGCGGATCGGCTTCTTGTCCCGCGTATAGGCGACGATGATGTTGCCGAGGCGGGTTTCCAGATCCTTGATGTCCTTCGAAAGGCACAGAATGGCCATGACTTCGGAAGCGACCGTGATATCGAAGCCGTCCTCGCGCGGGAAACCGTTCGATACGCCGCCGAGCGAGTTGACGATCGACCGCAAGGCGCGGTCGTTCATATCGAGGACGCGCTTCCAGCCGATGCGGCGTTGGTCGATTCCGAGCGCGTTGCCCCAATAGATGTGGTTGTCCAGCAGCGCCGACAGCAGGTTGTGGGCGCTCGTAATGGCATGGAAGTCGCCCGTGAAATGGAGGTTGATGTCTTCCATCGGGACGACCTGGGCGTAGCCGCCGCCAGCCGCGCCGCCCTTCACTCCGAAGCACGGCCCGAGCGAGGGTTCACGCAGGGCGGCGATGGCTTTCTTGCCGATATAGTTAAGCCCGTCGCTCAGGCCGACGGTTGTGGTCGTCTTGCCTTCGCCGGCGGGCGTCGGGCTGATCGCCGTCACCAAGATGACCTTGCCGTCCTTGTTGCCCTCGAGCTGCTTGATGTATTCGGCGGAGACCTTGGCCTTGGTCCAGCCATAGGGAACCAACGCATCTGCGGGCACGCCGATTTTGGCCGCAACTTCGGCAATCGGTTTTTGCTTCGCTTCGCGCGCAATCTCTATGTCGGACTTCACGGTCACGGAATTTCCTCCCAGAAATCTTTTTTTATCGGTTGTATTTCAGTCCGATCGGACGGCTGATATTGAACTCACGGCTTGGTCGCGCCAAGCAGGGTCGGCCAAAAAAGCCAATGTCCGATGCTCGGCGGGATATGCGCTGATGCCTTACTTAGCTCATCGACGCAAGATCTACTGATCGTCGCGGGGCCTGGAGTAATGGTAGCAGCGCTTGATGCGCTGCAACGGGGGGAAAGGGCTGCGATGCTCTCTATGCAGACCAAAGTACAGGACCGCACGGAGAGCACGCCCGGACAAACCTTCGCCGCGTCGGGCACTGTGCAAAAGAAATCGTTGCGCCGCCGCATTTACGAGATCATCGAGACCGGCCAAGGCGACGACGCCGCGAGCGCGATTTTCGAATACTTCATCATCGCGCTCATCCTTCTGAACGTCGCTGCCTTCGTTGCGGAGACCGTCCCGCGGTTGCGCGCGGAATGGGGCGGATGGTTTCACTGGTTCGAAGTTTTCTCGGTCGCCGTATTCTCGATCGAATACGCGTTGCGGATCTGGACGGCGGTCGAGGTTCCTTATCTTGCGCGCGCGACGCCGTGGAAGGCGCGACTGAAACTTGCGCGCCAGCCGGCGCTGATCATCGATCTGCTCGCCTTCCTGCCATTCTACGTAAGCCGTTTTGTTCCTATCGACCTGCGTATCCTGCGAACGCTTCGGCTGTTGCGATTTCTGAAACTGTCGCGTTACTCGCCGGCGATGTACACGCTCATTCGGGTGCTTTCGAACGAGCGAAAGGCGCTTCTCGGTGCGTGCCTTCTGCTCGCGACGGCGCTGCTGTTTTCTTCGACGCTGATGTATTACATCGAGGGTGATGCCCAGCCCGACAAATTCGGTAGCGTACCTGAGGCTGCGTGGTGGGCGATCGCGACCCTGACGACCGTCGGCTACGGCGACGCGGCGCCGATCACCGCGCTCGGGAAACTCGTCGGCGGTTTCACGATGGTCACGGGACTTTGTATTCTTGCGCTGCCGGTCGCGATCATCTCGACGGGATTTGCGCAAGAGTTGCAGCGTCGCGACTTCGTCGTCACGTGGTCATTGATGTCGCGCGTGCCGCTGCTGGCCCGGCTCGACGCCAAGGAGGCCGCGGAGATCATGCCGCTTCTGCAGGCGCACAATCTTCCGCCCAATTTCGAGGTCGTGAAGAAGGGATCGCCAGGCGACGCAATGTATTTCATCGCTTCGGGCAAGCTCGAAAAACACGCCGATGGCGCTCGGCGGACCTACGCCGCAGGCGATGTCTTCGGGCTGGGCGCGATGTTCGAGGATGAGACGAACGACAATGCGGTTGTGACGGCGTCGAAGTGCCGGCTGCTCAAACTGCATCGCGAGGATTTTCATCGCCTCGCCGCGAAGCAACCGCGCATCGCCTCGCACATTCGTGACCTAGCGAGCGATTTTCGCGAACCGTGAGACGGACCTAAATGCAAAAAAACAGTGGGTGCATGGGACCCACTGTTTTCCTAATCGTTCCAATTTGCTTGGAAGATCTTACTTCTTCAGGGCGCAGGTTTTCGTCTTCTTGTCCCACTTGCCAGCGGCCTTCTTGCAGTCAGCCTTGGTCTTGGGGGCCGCATCGTCCGCGTAAGCGACGACGGGTGCAGAAACGGCCATCAGAAGACCGGCGATCACGGCGCCGCTCAGAATCTTGGAAATCATGTGTCTCTCCTTCGTGTCTCGTCCGGCCATCGCGGCCGTCCCGCAGGGTGAATAAGGATAGTTCTTTGCGGGTTTCTGGCGGGCAGCATACATTTGCGTAAGGTTGCGACGCGGAAGGCCCAAGACATTGTAACGCAAAAAAATTCGCCCCAAGGCTGTCGCAGATAGGGGGAGAGCGCACGGCTGAGTTGGCGATCGCCGGGGCGGAGGATCTTCAGCCCACGGCGCGGACGACGAGCACGGTTGCGTTGTCTTGATAAGGCTCGCGAATCGACTCGATCGAGCGAATGATTGCCCGCGCCACGGCGGCCGCACCGTCTGCTGCATAGCCCTGTATCACCCGCGCGATCTCGGCATTTTCAAGCGTCGCGATGCCATCGCTTGCGAGGACGACATAATCGCCAGGCTCAAGTTTCAGCGGTTGGCGTGACACATCGAGCAGATCGATTTCGTCGCCCGTTACGGCGGAGCGGAGCATGTGGCGGCGCGGATCGTGGCGCGCTTCGTCGGCAGTTAATTTTCCTTCGGCGACCATGCGATCGAGTTCAGGCGCGAGCGAGTGGTCTTCGTTCAACAGCGCGACCTCGCCGCGGCGAAAGAGAAAGAGCGGACTATCACCAACGCTCACCCATTCGATACCGACTGGACTGAAGGCGGCGCCGATCAGCGTCGAGCCCATCCCGGCGAGCAACGGGTTCTCGGCAATTTTGCTTGCGACAGCAGCGTTGGCGGCGCCGAGGCCGGCGATCAGACGCTCGCTCACGTCACCAGTGGCGCTGACCGCCGAGCGCAGGAAATGATCGCACACGGTTCGGCTCGCGAGCGCGCCGCCGGTATGACCGCCCATGCCATCGGCGAGAACGGCCCAGCCGCCCCGATCATGGCCCGGGCCTTCGCTCGACACAGCGACCGGCTCGCCGCCATCGGAGAGAAACGCAGCGGTGTCTTCCTGATAGTCGCGGGCTCCGCGCGTTGCGGCGACTGCATGCTCGAACGGCGGCATTCGATCCTTAGGTTTCGGAAATCTCTGACCAGTCAAAATCGCTTCCGCAGAACGGCAGGAATGCGACTTGCGTGCGCCCGAGCGTTATGACGTCCATCGGCTGCAGCGGCACGGGGCCTGCCGGTCGCTTGTCGTTCACGGAAACGACATTCGTCTTAGCAAGATTTGGCACGAAGAGGAAAGACCGATCGCTCGAATCGTAGCGCAAATAGGCTTGCTCCTCGTTGGAAATGGCATCGTCGCCGAAATCCAGGGGAATTCGGCTGTCGGCAGACCGTCCAATGGTATTATTGCCTTCGAAAATCGGACGGAACGAGCCGAGCCCAGCGCCGCCAACCACGACCAGAAACCCGACGACGGGATCGCGTTCAAAGGCTTTGTGCTCGATTTTCTGTTTGCCGCGAATGAGAACGGTCCGCACCGCGGCATCCTCGGACTCGACCTTGGCAGGCTTTGACGGTTCCGGACGCAGCACCCGGGTGGTCGGCGGCGCGTCGGTTTCGCGGGGGGCACCAAGGCGTTCGGGAATTTTCCCATCGGGGCCGGAGCGGGCGAGGCGGGCAGCTTCTTCCGCGCTCAAGATTTCGGGCTTCGGCGCAAGGGGTGGAGGTGTCATCTTATCCTCACTCTTGACAGGAGTTGCAGGCGGAGGGGCGGCAAGCGAACCTTGAGCGGACGGCGATGCGGCCGGAGCAGCCGTGTCATCGCGGCCGGCGGCCATCAAGGCGTCTCGCAGCGAACCAAGGAATTTGTGTGGTTTGCCGGCCTTTTCCGCGTTCCCCGCGTTTGGTTCGCCTCGCTCGACGGCCATCAGAATCTCCCCCTCTTAAAAAGGCGCGCCGGACCTCTGGGGGTCGGACGCCTCATGAATCAAACGCATGAACTGGAACCTGGACAGAACCTTGGCGGCGACGCGAGTATTACGCGACGCCAACCCGAAACCGCAGCCGGCCGGGGCCCAGCTGAATAAGATCGCCGTCGTTGAGGCGGGCTTCGCAGCAGCGCTTGCCGTTCACGATCAAGCCGTTGCTTTCGACGCCCGTAAGATCGGTGATGTGCCAGTCATCGAGGTCTTCCCGATGGATGGCGGCATGATAGCGGTGGACGTAGCGGCTCGAAATTCGAATGTCATTATCTTCCTCCCGGCCAATTCGCAGCATGTCGCGCAGAATCGCGCAACGCATGCCGCGACCATTCTCGATCTCGAGGAAAGGCTGGCGACGCGGGATGCGAGGATCTGCCGAAACGGCGGCGTCGAATCCGTCGGCCCGACCAGGGCGATAGCGCAACGTCGCATTGGCAGAGCGCGTCAGCGGTCGCGATACTTTCACGAGAGCGCCGAGAACGGGCAAACACGTCGCGAGCACCAGCCCGACCATCAATGCGGGGGCGGCGTCGAAGCCCCGCCGGAGTGCGCCGGCGGCGAGGATCGCAACGGAACTCGACAGATCGAACAGAATTTTTGCGCCGTCGTGCGGAGCCAATAATGTCAAGACTGCCATCGCGCCGAGAATCGCCGTACCCGCTATGGCGCCCCGTGTCCATCGTGACTGCGCGTGCATCATGATTCGGCTTCCCGTCGAGTCTCCGAAGTTGGTGCGGAGATGTCGGCGGCAACATGGCTGGAAAGCGACACCATGAGGATTTATTCATCTTGGGTTCATCGCCCCCCGATACGCCACATTCTTGCTCCATGGCGTCAAGGTGGAGACAAGGATTAACCTGCGGTCGGATTGCTATCGCCGACCAACGTTGAGGCACGTGATCATAAGCCCGCGGGCGGCCCGGGCACGAGGACAATGACGCAGCTTGTCGCTTTACCGGATGGGACGGAGCTTGCGGGCGATTACAAAATCGTGCGGGTTCTCGGTGCGGGCGGCTTCGGCGTCAC
>JBEVLH010000247.1:0-16022 GCA_040509255.1 Hyphomicrobium sp.
GAATGCCTGCGACAGATTGTACACAGCTATAAATTGCAAGAGCGTCTGACGACACTGGCCCTGATCGTCATGGCCGCGAAGGCGGCCATCCACGGAACGATCCGCGCGTTATCCACCCGACCTCATAGATGGACACCTCCGCGGGCGTGACGTCAGAAGTGGCCGAGCCACGTCTGGAGCGATGGGACACGCCCTCGACATCGCAGTTCAACCATTCCCCACAAAAAAACCCCGCATTACTGCGGGGCTTTCTGATTTTTGCGGCGCGCCCTGCGAGTCGCCAGGCGCCGGGCGAAGATTTCTTAGAAATCCATGCCGCCCATTCCGCCCATGCCGCCACCGGGGGCACCATGAGAGTGACCGGCATCCTTCTTCGGCACGTCGGCGATCATGGCTTCCGTCGTGATCAGAAGGCCAGAAACCGAAGCCGCGTCCTGCAGTGCGCAACGCACGACCTTGGTCGGGTCGATGACGCCCTGGGCGTAGAGATCGCCGTACTCGTGAGACTGAGCGTTGTAGCCGAACGCGTACTTTGCGTTCTCGAGGATCTTGCCGACAATCACCGACCCGTCCTCACCAGCGTTCGCTGCGATCTGGCGGGCCGGAGCCTGCAGAGCCTTGCGGACGATGTTGATGCCGACCTTCTGATCGTCGTTTTCGGGCTTCAGTGCATCGAGTGCCTTCGCAGCCCGCAGCAGCGCAACGCCGCCGCCCGGAACGATGCCCTCTTCGACGGCTGCGCGCGTTGCGTGCAGAGCGTCGTCGACGCGGTCCTTGCGCTCTTTGACTTCGACTTCCGTAGCGCCACCAACCTTGATGACGGCAACGCCGCCGGCGAGCTTCGCAAGACGCTCCTGCAGCTTCTCACGGTCGTAGTCCGAGGTCGTTTCCTCGATCTGCGCCTTGATCTGCTTCACGCGTGCTTCGATGTCCGGCTTCTTGCCCGAACCGTCAACGATCGTGGTGTTCTCCTTGTCGATCGTCACCTTCTTGGCGCGGCCGAGCATCTGCAGCGTTACGGTTTCGAGCTTGATGCCGAGATCTTCCGAGATCACCGTGCCGCCCGTCAGGACAGCGATGTCTTCCAGCATGGCCTTGCGGCGATCGCCGAAGCCCGGAGCCTTGACGGCAGCAACCTTGAGGCCGCCGCGAAGCTTGTTGACGACGAGCGTTGCGAGCGCTTCGCCTTCGACGTCTTCAGCGATGATGAGAAGCGGCTTGCCCGACTGAACGACGGCTTCGAGAACCGGAAGCATCGCCTGGAGACCGGAGAGCTTCTTCTCATGGATGAGAATGTAGGGGCTCTCGAGTTCTGCGATCATCTTGTCGGCATTGGTGATGAAGTACGGCGAGAGATAGCCGCGGTCGAACTGCATGCCTTCGACGACATCAAGTTCGAAATCGAGCGTCTTGGATTCTTCGACCGTGATCACGCCTTCCGAACCGACCTTGTCCATCGCTTCGGCGATCTTCTTGCCGACGACTTCGTCGCCGTTCGCCGAGATCGTGCCGACCTGGGCGATCTGATCCTTCGTGACCTTCTTCGAGTTGGTCTTGAGATCTTCGACGATGGCCTGGACGGCGAGATCGACGCCGCGCTTGAGATCCATCGGGTTCGAGCCGGCCGCGACCGACTTGGCGCCTTCACGGACGATCGCCTGAGCCAGAACCGTTGCGGTCGTCGTGCCGTCGCCTGCGAGATCGGCCGTCTTCGACGCGACCTCTTTGAGCATCTGCGCGCCCATGTTCTCGAACTTGTCTTCGAGTTCGATTTCCTTCGCGACCGTCACACCGTCCTTGGTGATGCGGGGCGCGCCGAACGACTTCTCGATGACGACGTTGCGGCCCTTGGGACCGAGCGTAACTTTGACGGCGTTGGCGAGAATGTCGACGCCGCGGAGCATGCGCTCGCGCGCGTCCTGGGCAAATTTGACGTCTTTAGCTGCCATGTGGAGCAACTCCTAGTTTTGCAATTGGGGGGAAGTGTATTAAGCGGCGGCCTTCGCCTTGGATGGCGCCGAGAGAACGCCGAGGATGTCGCTCTCCTTCATGATCAGGAGATCCTGGCCGTCGATCTTGACTTCGCTGCCCGACCACTTGCCGAACAGAACCCGGTCGCCAACCTTGACGTCGAGGGGATTGACCTTGCCCGCTTCATCGCGAGCGCCGGGGCCAACCGCAATCACTTCGCCCTGCTGGGGCTTTTCCTTGGCGGTATCGGGAATGATGATCCCGCCAGCTGTCTTTGCTTCTTCCTCAATTCGTTTCACGACAACGCGGTCGTGGAGAGGACGGAACGTCATGCGACTAACCTCATGAATTTGTTAGACGATATGTCTGGATCGCGGTGTTGCGACCCCGAGCGGGTCGGCGGCGGCTGAAAGCCTCGCGCCAACCTTCCGCGACGGGTCCGCTTTGCAGCCCGAGCGCGTCGCCTATATGCGGGCATCCGTTAGCACTGTCAATAGAGGAGTGCCAAACTCTAGGCGCGAAAAGTGCGCCACCGCGCCAGAGGGTGGGGGTGTGGCCACAGCAATTGCCACAGTTGCAGGGCCCACAACCTTAGTGCGCCCTGCAATGAAACTTTCGCCATGGTTCTGATAAATGGACGAATTGGGGCAATCAAAAGTCCGCGGCATAACCCAAAAGACCAAGGCTGCCGGACAATATTCCCGAATTCGAAATTCCGTTAACAATCGTCGCCTGGCAATAAGATCTTTTCGTAGATGCCCGCGGACGACGAATGTCGCGGATCAAATTGCGAAGTCGGGCAGCTTCGCGCCCTTTTTCAGCCGTTCGACCAGCCAGTTGGGCTTGCGTCCGCGTCCCGTCCAAGTATCCGATTTATTCTCGGGATTTGCGTACTTTGCAACGCCGACCGACTTACCTTTTGCGGCGGCACGGCCTCTTGTCCCGCCGAATAATTCGGCTACGGAAAATCCGTGCGTCTCCGCAAGGTCGGTGACTTTCTTTTTCAGTTCGCTACGTTCGCGATCCCGAGCGGCAGCAATCGCCTTTTGAACCTTGGCCTCTAGATCGACCAGATCCTTCAGAGAAAGCTTGTCAATATTGACAGCCGCCATAGTCTTTACCTTTCGCATCACCAACGACAACCTTCTACTATATTTTCTGATGGTCGGTGTACCCACATCGCGCACCCCGCGCAGCAGGAATCTCCAAGATGTGTCACCGTGTCAACGCAACCTCGTCAATACTCATGAATATTCTGCAAACAGAATTGCCGGCCGCAAATTCGATAACGCCATCGATATTAACGAACTGCGAGCCGACGCAAATGCGATGGCGCGTGGGAAGAAAAAACTCAACGTGAGGAATAGGTCTAAACGTATCCGCACTGTATTCGACATTCGAACCAGCTCTTTTCGGCGATCGAAAAGCGTCATCGAATAAACGTCGCGGGGCTTAAATAGCGCTAGAAGGATCGGATCGAATAGTAAAGAGGGGCAATTCTCTGTAGCCCCGAAAAAAGTGCAATTGAGATCCCCATTTCCCGTGGAAGGCGAAGCCCGTTCGAAATGAAAAAAATCCACTAATCCAATTGTTTTCTTCTCTGGAAGCGCCGTTCAAGACCTGACTGCTCGGCCGCCTCGACATTTTGTGCAATCGACGCGCCAACCCGAAGTGGATCAGTTATGAGGAGATGCCGGATGCGGTCCGCAGCCGGTTTTATGGAACCCCATAGAGAAGCAGCGGTTCAGCCTTCGTCTTGTACAAGACGCATCCAAAAGCTACGGTCCCGCGGCTTTCAACCCACCCCCAAATCAGATGAGTGGCCGTCTATGACGCTGAAACTCCCCGACCTTCCTTACGCCTACGATGCTCTCAAGCCGTTCATGTCGGCGGAGACGCTCGAATTCCACCACGACAAGCATCACCTGGCGTATGTCGAAAACGGCAACAAGCTGCTCGCTGGCTCGAAATATGAGGGCCAGTCGCTCGAAGACATCGTCAAGAACGCCTACGCCGACAAAGCTCAAGGCCTGATCAACAACGTCGGACAGCATTACAATCACTTGCACTTCTGGCAGTGGATGAAGAAGGGTGGCGGCGGCAAGAAATTGCCTGGCAGCATCCAGACGCTCGTTGACGGCTACGGCGGTTTCGACAAGGTCCGCACCGACTTCATCGAAGCCGGCAAGGGCCAATTCGGCTCGGGCTGGGCCTGGCTCGCCATCAAGGATGGCAAGCTCGAGGTCGTGAAGACGCCCAACGGCGAAAACCCGTTGATGTACGGCTCGAAACCGATCCTCGGCGTCGATGTCTGGGAGCACAGCTATTACATCGACTACCGCAACGCCCGCCCGAAATATCTCGAAGCCTGGTTCGATAACCTCGTGAACTGGGAACACGTCGAGGCTCTCGCCGGCTAACGACGTTTCGCGTTTTGCAGCGCAGCGTTTTCCACTCTCGGGGCGCCGCCATGGTATAAGGCCGAAAAGCCTGCCATGCGGCGCCCCGATGTCGTCTCAGAAGTTCACGCTCTCGAGCGTCTCGACGTTCAAGGATCTTCCTGCCCAGACGCTTCGGCGCCTTGAAGATCGCTTGCAGCTGATTTCCGTCCGCCGCGGCGAAACCGTCGTCGAGCAAGGCGATACGGCCGACGCACTCTTCGTTGTCGTCTCCGGCCGCTTTGCCGTCCAAATCGATAAACGGCCCAATCCGATCGCCGAGATTTCGCGCGGGGAAACGATCGGGGAAATAGCATTTTTTGCCGGAGGCACTCGGACCGCCACGGTTCGCGCCATCCGGGACGGAACCCTCGTCTGTTTGACCCGTGCCGACTTCGACGCGATCTCTGAAGAGTCGTCCGCCGTCTTGTCCGCCATTACCTTTTCGCTTGCCGAACGTCTCGCCGCCGAGACCCGAGGCCATGCGACTGCGAATTTGCGCGCCCGTTCAGCCCCTGTCCGACCGCGTCCCCGCACCATCGCAATTCTCGGCGCCGGGTCAGGGTTTATTCCGCCACCCTTTCTCACATCGTTTGTCGAAATTGCCGGCGCGCGTCCCGACACACTCGTCGTTTCAAGCCAGACCATCCGCGACGTGATCGGCGACCGCTGCGACGCGGATCTCGAATTCACCGACGCCGTGAACGCGCTCGAGAGCCGCTTCAGCACGATTGTCTTCATCGCCGACAATCAGCTGACACCATGGAGCGAGAAATCCATTCGCCAGGCCGATGACGTGCTGATCGTAGCGCAATCGAACCAGCGATCGAGCGAAAAAACCGTTGCTGTTGGCGCCCTCGAGGACTTCGCTCTTTCCGTGCACCCGCCGTCGGCGCGACGTCTTGCGATCGTCCACGATCGCCGCGGTAGAGCCGACGGCACGCGCCACTGGCTGGAACTCCGAGCGCCGGCGATGCACCATCACGTGGCGCTCGATGACAGCGAAGATGTCGCCAGGCTTTGGCGTTTCATGACCGGCGAGGCCCTGGGATTCGTCGCTTGCGGCGGCGGCGCCTATTGCTGCGCCCACGTTGGCGTTTACCGCGCGTTTCGCGAAGCCGGCATCGCGTTCGATATTGTCGGGGGCACATCGGGCGGCGCGGCGATGGCGGCGGCATTCGCGCAAAATATCGATCCGCTCGTCATCGATGCTGGCGTCCATCGCATGTTCATCAAAGGGCAGGCGCTTGCACGCTACACGCTGCCGAGGTACGGCCTGCTCGATCACACCCATTTCGATGCCCATCTCGAACGCGAATACGGCAGCGTTTGCATCGAGGATTTGTGGAAGCCCTACTTCGCGGTGTCCGCGGATCTATCGAACTACGAAAGGGAGGTTCATCGAACCGGTCCATTGTGGAAGGCCATTCGCGCCAGCGCCGCAATCCCGGGCCTTCTTCCTCCGATCTATACCGACGACGGCCGAATGCTCGTCGACGGCTCCGTCATCGCCAATGTGCCCATCGAGGCCATGCACGACCTCAAGAGCGGCCCCAACGTCGTCGTCAGCTTCCGTGCTGGCACGCGTGAGACATTTGACGTCGATTACGCCTCGCTGCCGGGCCGCCGCGATTTGATCTGGCGGACGCTCAATCCGCTCCTGCGGCGGAACCTGCCGGCCGCGCCATCGGCGGCAACCGTTCTGATGCGCAGCCTGATGGCCGAGCATGATCATTTCGAGCGCCATCTCTCGCCCGACGACTGGTTGATCGTACCGCCGATGCCGTCTGATCTGGGCGCCCTAGACTGGCGTCGCCATACCGAAATCATGGGCATTGCCCATAATCACACCCGATCCGCAATCGACATGAGAAAACGCCAGTCGAACGGGGCTTGCGCGGGCGGGACCGTGATGCCAGCGGGTCACTAAGCGCTTGTGACGCAACGGATCCTGCGTGCGTCCCTGCCCCGCCCGTTGCCTGCGCCTTGACCGTGCCGTAAAACATCGACGTATACGGGTATTCGTCCCCGGGGGATCAAAGTGTCGGTGCCGAGGCTGCACGTCGCGTTCGTGCTGTTGATTGTGTTCGCGCTGACAGGCTGCGCGGCGGTGATGCCGCGCAACGGCATTTCCAGTGCCAAGCTCGCCGAAACCGCCGAAATTCCAGGGATGCCGGGCGTCCGCTTCTGGGGCGATGAAGTCCCGACCGATCCGCTGGCTGAAATAAAGCGGCGCACCGCTCATATGCCGCCGATCGCTCGCTACGCCAAGACGATCGATGGCCGAAAAGTCGTCGATACCCTGGCTCTTTCGGGTGGTGGCTCAGATGGAGCCTTCGGCGCCGGTGTTCTGGCCGGCTGGACGAAGCGCGGCGACCGCCCCGAGTTTCAGGTCGTGACCGGCGTCAGCGCCGGCGCCATTATCGCTCCGTTCGCCTTTCTCGGCGCGTCGGAAGACGACAAGCTCCACAAGATCTGGACGCAATACAAACAAGACGAGGTGGTCACGCCGGAGATTTTGTCTGGCCTCTTTGGCGGACCGGCGCTCGCCAGCACGGCGCCGCTTCAGAACCTCATCGCGCAATACGTCGACCGCAAATTCCTCGACCGCATCGCCGCCCAATACAAGCGCGGCCGTATCCTGATGATCCTGACGACCAACATCGACGCCCAGCGCCCCGTCGTCTGGAACATGGGCGAGATCGCGCTGCGCCAATCTCCGGAAGCCATAGAGCTTTTCCGCAAGGTCGTGCTGGCGTCGGCCGCTATTCCCGCCGCCTTCCCGCCCGTGAAAATCGAAGTTGAGGCCGGCGGCAAAACTTACGACGAGCTTCACGTCGACGGCGGCACCACCCGCGAAGTCTTCGTGAGCCCCGTCGACGCGCCGCTAAAGGCCTTTGACGTGCTGTACGACAAGCCGCCGATCCGCCGCTACTTCATCATCAAGAACGGCAAGGCCACGCCCGAGCAGGAAGTCGTGAAGCCGACCACGCTGCAGATCGCAGGCCGGTCGATTTCGACGCTGATCAAGAGTCAGAACATGGGCGAGGTCTATCACATCTATCGTGTTGCGCTTGACGGCGGCGCCGACTTCAACTTCCTCGCCGTGCCGCCTTCGTTCGACTTCACGACCAAAGAAATCTACGATCCGAAATATCAGGCTGCGCTCTACACCGAGGGCGTCGCGGTCGGCCGCAAAGGCATTTGGCTGAAGCATCCGCCAGGGCAGGCGCCCATCACCGTCAACGGCGACCAGCCGCGCCCGCGAGTCCCCGCGCCGCTGGCTTCGGCCGGTAGCGGCTGACCCGACGAGCCACCGACGACCACGCCACCGCGAGCAAAGAAGCCAGCTCATCGCTAGCGCCTTTAAAAGGCTCTTCGTGCTTTGAACGCCGCGTCAGAACCAGTGCGGCTGCCACCAATGGAGCAGCGCATGCACGGTCGTCGGCGAGACGAGATAGGCGATGCCGACCACCGCTACCACCGCCAGCGCAAGAAGAAACAGCGTCAGGCTGAGAGGTGTCCGATAGCTGAGGCCCGTCCCGGGAATGCCGAGCGTCACCTGCTCGCCCTGTTTGCCGACGTTCAACGTCGCGCCGCGGCCGCCGAGACTTCCGCTCACACCGGTCTTGCTGAGGTTGACCCGAACCCCCGGGAGGATCGTGAACGTCTTGCGAAACCGGAAATAGCCCATCTCAGTCTCCTCGTCGGCGAAGGCCGCCGGTTAGAGTGATCCAATTGACGCAACAACACTCGCGGTCTGCGAATCCCTGAAAACGCTAGCGGTTCTAAATGTGACTTTCAACGGACGCCAAGGCTTTACCGTTTCAGTCCAAACAGATTCGGGAATTTCGACAGCCGGTCCTTGATCTGGCCGACCACCGTATTTCGATCTTGCAGCCTCTCGTGCGCCGATTCGCGATCCAGCGCCTTGCCATATTTCTTGTGGTTGTCGGCGTCCGCTTCTTTGAATTTTTTCCGCTCCTCGGGCGTCAGCGGCCCGACGCGCGACATCGGCGGACGGATGAGCGTGCGTTCGACCATCGACGGTTCACCCTTGCCGTGCAGCAGCGAAACCAGCGCTTCGCCGACCCTCAACTCCTGGATCACACGCTCGGTGTCGAGGGCGGGGTTTGGCCGAAACGTCTGAGCCGCGGCGCGGATGGCTTTCTGTTCTCTCGGCGTGAACGCCCGCAGCGCGTGCTGAATGCGATTGCCGAGCTGTGCCGAAACCCGGTCCGGTACGTCGGCGGGGCTTTGCGTCACGTAGTAGACGCCGACGCCCTTCGACCGAATGAGACGCGTCACCCGCTCCACCTGCTCGAGCACCGCTTTCGGCGCTTCGTTGAACAGCAGATGCGCTTCGTCGAACAGGAACACGATCTTCGGCTTGTCGAGATCGCCCACCTCGGGCAGCTTCTCGAACAATTCCGTCAACAGCCAAAGCAGGAACGTCGCGTAGAGGCGCGGTGTGTTCATCAGTTTCTCGGCGGCGAGAATATTCACCACGCCGCGCCCATCGGAATCCGTCTTCAGGAAATCCATGATGTCGAGCGCCGGCTCGCCGAAGAACTTATCCGCCCCCTGCTCTTCGAGAACCAGCAGGCGCCGCTGGATGACACCGACCGTAGCGGGCGCGACGTGACCGTACTTGCTCCGCAGGGTCGATGCCTTCTTCCCCATCTCGTCGATGACGGAGCGCAGATCCTGCAGATCAAGGATCGTCATTTTACTGTCGCCGGCTTCGCGCTCGTCTTCCGCCCATCGGAACGCGATGTTGAGCACCCCTTCTTGCGGCTCCGTCAATTCCATCAGCCGCGAGAGCAGTAGCGGGCCCATCTCCTGAACCGTCGCGCGCACCGGATGACCGTCGACGCCGAAGATGTCCCAGAACGCGGTCGGGAAAGAGGTATTCCCGTAATTCGTCAGCCCGATTTCTTTAGCGCGCTCGACGAGCTTCGGCGACGGCGCGCCCTTGGCCGCGATGCCTGAAAGGTCGCCTTTGATATCGGCTGCGAAGACTGGAACCCCGGCCGCCGAAAATCCTTCCGCCAGGACCTGCAGCGTAACCGTCTTGCCCGTGCCCGTGGCACCGGTGACGAGGCCGTGACGGTTGGCAAGCGCGAGCTCGATGCATTCGGCCGACGGGTCCTTCCCGGTCTTACTCACGCCGATGAGGATCAGGCCGTCCTGAACATAGTCGCGAGGATCGGCGACGGCTTCGCCACTGCCCTCGGGGCCATGCTTCCCAGTCATCTTGCCTCCTCGCGCACGCTGCCGACTCGCCGATTGAGCCGCGTTCCGTGATGCCATGCGCCGCGCAGCGACGCAAACGCTCGCCCACCGCCGTCGTAAGCGCGGCAATTGGGCCAACCCCAGCCAAAAATTCGGGCTCCCACACCGCGCCCAAGGCGCTATACCGAAAAGAAGGCGACCGGATAACGCCGTTCGATATGGGAAAAAAGTTGTATGACAGGCCCGACGAGCGAATTGAATCTTGCCCAGGATTTCCCTGCGGCCAAAATCGACGAGTGGCGCGCACTGGTCGAAAAAGCCCTCAAAGGCGCCGATTTCGATAAGCGGCTCGTCTCCCGCACCGCCGACGGCCTGAAGATCAACCCGCTCTACACCCGCGGTGACGCTCTCGCGAATACGGTAAACGCGCTCCCCGGCCAGCCGCCTTTCACGCGTGGCACCTCACCCGTTCGCGACGGCCTCGGCTGGGACATCCGCACGTTCCATATCGAATCCGATCCCAAGGCGCTGAACGCCGCCATCCTCGAGGACCTCGAGGGCGGCGTGACATCCATTGGCCTCCAGGTCGGCGGCGACGGTCTTCCCGCCACCAGGGAAGCATTGAGCGCCGCGCTCGCAGGCGTCCTGCTTGACGTTTGCCCCGTGGTGCTCGTCGCCGGCGAAAACTTTTTCGATGCCGCGATTGCGCTCATCGCAGAGTGGGATGCCAAAGGTATTAAGGCGACCGACCGCCAGGGCTCGTTCGGTGCCGACCCGCTCGGAACGCTCGCCATGACCGGTCGTCTGTCCGAACCGATCGAGACGGCGCTTGCGCGTGCCGTGGCCTTGATGAAGGCGACCGCTTCTTCACCGCGCGTTCAGGCCGTGACGGCTGACGGCGTCATTGCCCACGTCGCCGGCGCGAGCGAGGCGCAGGAACTCGCGTTCATGCTCTCCGCCCTCGTCTCTTATCTGCGAGCAGCCGAACAGGGCGGCGTTGCGCCGGCTGACGCACTCCCGAAGATCAACGTCTCGCTCGCGGCCGACATCGACGAATTCGCGACCATTGCGAAGCTGCGCGCCGCCCGCCACCTGATTTGGCGCGTGGCGGATGCCTCAGGCGCGGGCGAAGCTGCATCCGCCGTCACCCTCAACTGCCCGACGTCCTATCGCATCATGTCGAAGCGCGATCCGTGGACAAACATTCTGCGCACTACGATCGCGTGTGCGGGCGCAGCTCTCGGCGGCGCCGATGCCATCGTCGTTCTGCCGTTCACGTTTGCGCTCGGCAAGCCCGACGCCTTCGCGCGCCGCGTCGCGCGCAACATCCAGATCGTCTGCCAGGAAGAAAGCCATCTCGGCCGCGTCAACGATCCCGCCGGCGGATCGTGGTACGTCGAGAACCTGACCGACGACATGGCGAAGAAAGCCTGGGAGATCTTTCAGGACATCGAAGCGCGCGGCGGGTTGCTCTCCTGCCTCCAGTCCGGCTTCATCCAGGAAACGATCGCCAAGACCGCCGATGCGCGTGCCAAATCGGTCGCAACCATCCGCCAGGAATTGACCGGCGTGAACGCGTTCCCCCTGCTCGGCGACGACGGCGTTCATACTGACCCGTGGCCCACACAATCCGTGCCGAAAAGCACCGCAGCGATAGAGGTTGCGCCGCTGCGGCCGCATCGTCTGGGTGAGGCCTTCGAAGCATTGCGCGATGCAGCCGACGCCCATGGCGGATTTAATGTCTTCCTCGCCAGCATGGGTGAAATCGTCGAACATAACGTCCGCACCACCTGGACCAAAAACTATCTCGCTGCCGGCGGGATAGCCGCGCTCATCAGCGATGGCTACAAGACGCCGGAAGAGGCCGCGGATGCGTTCCGAAAGTCTGGCGCATCGGCTGCGTGCATCTGCTCGTCGGATGGCGTCAACGCCTCGCTCGCCGAGCCGACGGCGAAAGCACTGAAAGCTGCGGGCGCGAAACTCGTCCTGATGGCCGGACGTCCCGGCGATAACGAGCGGACGCTAACAGCGGCAGGTGTCGATCAGTTCCTGTTTGCCGGCGCCGATGCCGTCGCCACGCTCGAAGGCCTGCAGAAAAAGCTGGGCTGAGCAGATAGCAAAGGAATAAAGCCGCTCTTGGATACTAAACCGCAACCGATCCGCCGGGCGGTGCATCGCAGAGCATTACGATTGCGCCGCTATCGCCATGTTGGTTTTTCACGTCGGGTGTGGATGCGCCGCGCGGTCTTTCTACTTGGCGCGATTTTCATCGGTTTGGCGGCTGTCGGCTTCGCTAAACTGGCCGATAGATCTCAGGATCTATATTATTTCATCCTGCATCAATGGCCGTGGGCGCCGTTCATCATAACACCCCTCGGCTTCGCGGTGTTGGCATACGTCACCGCGCGCTGGTTTCCGGCCGCCGTCGGGAGCGGCATTCCCCAGGTCATCGCCGCGCGCAAAACCCAGGACACGGTTTACAGACAAAGCCTTCTTGGCTGGCCGACGATGATCGCCAAGATCATCATGACGGCCGCGGCGCTCGTCGTCGGAGCATCCGTCGGTCGTGAGGGTCCGACAGTCCAGATCGGCGCATCGGTGATGTTTGCAGTGGCTGGCTTCGCTGGCATCGGCCGACACAATAGCCTCGTGCTCGCGGGATCGGCCGCCGGCATCGCCGCCGCCTTCAACGCGCCTATCGCCGGAATTCTATTCGCAATCGAGGAACTGGCCAAATCCTTCGCCGGCCGCGTGAACGAACTCGTCATTGCCTCCGTTGCGATCGCGGGAGGTGTCAGTTGGCTATTGCTTGGCGATTACGCCTATTTCGGCGAAGTCTCGGCAAAAATGCTCAACGCCGCCGACTGGACGGCTGTGCCGATTTGTTCAGCTGTGGGCGGCATCATGGGCGGCTTATTTTCTCACTCGCTGGTAACACTCACACGCCGCCCGCCGTCTGTCATTGCAGCGCTCCGCCGCCGACCGCTGCTGTTCGCTGGCATATGCGGATTGATCGTCGCAGCGCTCAGCCTAGCGACAGCTGGTTACGCGTCGGGCAACGGCTACGCCCAAACCCGTGCCGGTCTCGTACTCGGGGACCACATTCCGTTCTGGTTCGGTCCGTCGAAGCTCATAACTACACTGCTGTCATCGGCGAGCGGCATTCCTGGCGGGCTCTTTTCGCCCTCTCTTGCGGTCGGAACCGGCCTCGGCTCAATGCTGACGCCACTGTTCTCTTTCGTCGACCCGCGCGCGCTCATGCTCCTGATGACTGTAGGCTACTTCGCCGCCGTCGTGCAGGCGCCCCTGACTGCTGTGGTGATCGTGATGGAGATGACCAGCGATGCCAACATGGTCATTCCACTTATGGCGACCGCGCTACTCGCGGCGGGCGTCTCGCGCCTCATTCACCGCGAGCCGATTTATCACGCCCTAGCGCGCGGCTTCATGCCCCCGGCGGCGTGAGCCGGTCCTCAGGAATTACTCGATGTCTTGGGATCTTGCCGGCGGCGTTCTTTTTTTTGGGGCGAGCGATGACATCGGCGGCGCATCCTCGGCAGACTCGATGACCATCCCGAGACCCATCGCTGGCGGCAAGTGCTTGTCCCCGCGCGGTCGGTTCGCGGATGCGACCTTGTTTTCGGCCTTGTGCCGCCGCTCGGAACTCTTGGCGACGACATGCCCGCTCGCGATCTTCACGGGATCGGCGAGCGCCTGCCCAGACCGTTTGCCGGGATCAGGGACACTCGGAACGTTCGCAACCTCAGGCGACGCTTCGACGGCGAGCCGCACACTCGCGACCGCCACCTGCCGTGTAATGATGGCCGGCGCTGCCGCCTCGACTTCGGCCTTGCGGAACTCGACCTTCTGACCGTCCGCGTTCGCAGCAAATTTCGCACTCAGCGCCTCAGCCGCAATTCGGGACGCCGGCGGATTTTGCGCTGCGAAGGCCTGCATCGCCAGAACGAATTCGCTGAAATTCATGACCGGCACGAATTCCGGGACCCTGACCGCCTGTTGCGGTGGAGGCGGGATCGCATCGGCGGCATCGGCCGGACCGGCGGCGCCGAACTTGACGGGAGCGGAAAACGATGACGCGACGACCGCGCCCAAAAGGACTGTGATTGCTTTGAATCTCACGACGCACACCCCACGCGATACTCGATGGGAATGCTCGTCGACTCCGGCCCGCACCGGTGCCGCGGCACCCTTCAACAACACGCACGGCGGAGAAACTCTCTCCCCTAATCCCCCGTGCCCCAAGCATTAATGAACCGCTAACAAAGGCAGGAGAATGGCGCGTTTCGTGCTCCGGACGAGCCCATCCCGAGCCACCGGAATGGCCCCCGGGCCCCTGCAGCGAAGCGCCGGGCCTATATGAAAAAGCCGGCTCCGATGAAGGAGCCGGCCAGGGCACGGGGGGAGGAATTAAAGGATCGGAAGCCGAGCGGATCTTATTCCCGGCCCGAGACGCCGAGCACGGCCATGATGCCAAGGACGGGGATCGAGGCGAGAACCGATACCGTCGCGACGGCGTACTCGTTTCCGCTTTCAGTGAGAGGAGAGAGGAGAGCCTGCGCGTCGGGAAGGGCAGCGATGACCACGGTGGCGACAGTGGCGACAGCGGCGGTCACGGACCCAGCGATAATGGCGGACATTGTTGGTACTCCCCTCGAATGTGTGGCGGCCGGTGGTCGGCCTGACGAGAGGGAGAATGCGTGATGCGATGGTCCGCCGCTGTCACGCGCGTGACATGGGGTGGCAAGATAGAAGACCGTCGTCAGTCCGGCTTCAGTCGAGCTTCTCGATCTTGGCTGCGAGATCCGGGACGACCGTCATCCGGTAGTCCACACCTTTGCACGTGACGACCCACACCGTCTCGTTCGGTCGGGATGCCTTTTCGTCCCTGCGGGCTTTTTCCGGCTTAACGCACGCATATCCCTGATCGCGAAGCTGGCTCGCAAGCAGGTCCATGGGCGGCTCGAGCCCGTTGTTGTCGTCGGCGATAGCGCTCGAAGCGGCAAACCCAAAAAGGACCGCAGAGCCTGTCAGAACGAATGAGTTGCGCATGAGACCAATCCGGGAAGCGGGGCCAAAGATATACGACGAAAACCAGCCGCCCAGCACAGCGACCGGAGTTCGAAGTAAATATTGTATTCCCTAATTCTCAATCTTCATTGAACGCGGCCGATTGAGAGCGGCGACCAGCGTGTAGGAAATCAGCATCAGCAGGTACCACGAGCCGAGCTTTCCGATACCGACCAGTTCCCAGCCGTGCCGCTGGTTCGGATAAACCCACGCCGCAGTGAATGTCCCGATGTTCTCAGCAAACCAGATGAAAAGCGACACGAGCACGAGCCCGAGCAGCAGCGGCATGTGCCGATACGTTGTCCATATCCGATAATAGATCGTACACGGCCCGATTAGAATGACCGACGCCGCGAAGAGCACGGGCCGGAAATCCCAAATGTAGTGATGCGCAAAAAAATTCGCGTAGATGGCGGCGCTCAGAAGTTCCAGCGCCCACACCGGCGGATGCCGCGTGAAGGTAAAATCGAACAACCGCCAGCACCGCGCGATATAGGAGCCGATCGATGCGTACATGAAGCCGGTGAACAGCGGCACCCCGCCGATCCGCAGCATGCTCGCCTCCGGATAGACCCACGATCCGACCGACGTCTTGAAGATCTCCATGATTGTCCCGACGATGTGAAAAATCAGGATGACCTTGGCTTCCTCAATCGTCTCAAGCCTGAAGACGAGCATCACGACCTGGATCGCCACTGCCGCAATTACTAGAAAATCGTAACGCGCCAGCATCGCTCCCTTCGGATAGAAAAAATGCGTCGCGATCAGGAGCGCCAGCAGAAGCGCTCCGAACAGGCACGCCCACGCCTGCTTCACCCCGAAGCGGACGAATTCGTAGGCGAAGTGCGCCGCGCGGCCTCGTGCCTCCGCCGCCTCGCCGAGACGCGTCTCCCAGTCGATGAAGCGCGCCAGCGGCGCCCATAACCGGGCCGCACTTCGCCGGGTGCCGGCATCGGAAACCTTGCGCTGCATGCGTGACCTCGGGAAAACGATGACTTGGCGGGCATCTGCATCATCCCGAGGTTTGTGGTTTATTCACTGCCGCGAGCGAGCCAAAATTTGGCATCCCGACGACCGAAGGCGCCGCCTGAGGCTCTCTTCTCCGCTCCGGCTGGGATGACAAAATCGAAGTTCGCAAAGCGCTGCCAATTTGGCGGCATGATAAGATCATGCCGCTATCTCGGAGCTCCTCCTCGACCAATTCGCCGACGCCGCCCGCCAGGGGTCATTCCATTCTCCGACTGATGTCGACAGGCTTGCTGAGCGGCATCGTCTCGGCGCTGATTGCTG